>CAZGPW010000215.1:0-11716 GCA_964527535.1 uncultured Bacteroidales bacterium | reverse complement strand
TTACAGTGAAAAGATGAATATACCTCAGAATTCATAAAATCATATCAGGGCTAAAGCCCTTTCTATTTTATATTTCGCCTCAAAACCCCGACATAAATGCCGGGGTTAACCGGCTCTGGTTAAGTACACGCTTACCCCCATCCTTCAGGTCGGGGGTGATAAGAACATGAAGGATGGAATGGGCTTTAGCCCTGACAGTATAATTTAGATTGACGAGCGTTTATTTTTTCTAATTCTTAATTTTTACTCAACAGTAATAATTCAATCATTACCATTACCCACTAAGTTTGCAGTAGAACCACAAAATTAATTAGTCGGCTTGACGTGATACCATAAAAATCTACAGCAAAACATATTACATAACAATTGATGAGTTACAAATCATTTTCTTTGAGCGTTTTTCAGAAAATTTTATGACTTACATGGCCTTAAACCATTGCTTTAAAGCATGAATTTCCTATCATTGCATCAATGAATCAGGACACCCGTAATAATTACAGTCAATCCACGTTGCTCAAAGATGGTAATCTGTATATCATTTTTGGGATTACGCTCATGGCTGTAATGGGGGTAGCAAGCATTACTCCTGCTTTTCCTGAAATCATCAAATATTTTGAAATATCTAAAAAACAAGTGGCTTATCTGATTACCGTTTTTACCCTGCCCGGTATTTTTTTAGCGCCATTGATGGGTATGCTTGCTGACCGCTTAGGCAGAAAGGCCATCATCGTTCCCTCCTTGTTTGTTTTTGCCATTGCCGGATTTGCCTGCAGCTTTGCTGAAAGTTTCAATACATTGCTGATTTTACGTTTTTTTCAGGGCGCAGGCATGGCTTCGCTTGGCATGTTGAACACAACGATGGTAGGTGATTTGTATTCAGGAAACAAACGCAGCACAGCTATGGGATACGTTTCAGGTATTCTCAGCATTGGTACGGCTACGTATCCTGCCATTGGCGGTTTGCTGGCCGATATTGCATGGAACGTTCCTTTTTACTTACCCTTGCTGGCCATCCCTGTGGGTTTTGCCGTTATTTTTGGGCTCAAAAACCCTGAACCAGACAAAAATCCCGATTTTAAAGATTACCTGCGCAAAACCTGGAAATCTATAAACAAAAAACCGGTCTGGGGATTATTTCTGAACACATTGCTCATGTTCATAATTTTGTATGGTGCATATCTGAGCTTTTTCCCTCTCCTGCTCGAAGCGGATTTCGGGGCTTCATCTTCAAAAATCGGGTTAACAATGTCAATCATGTCACTGACAACGGCAATTGTATCCACCCAAACCGGACGTCTGAAAAAAATATTCTCCCACAAGCAGTTGTTGTTCTTAAGCATTTCCGCCTACATGATAGCCATGGTTGTTATACCGCTTTCGTACCACTATTGGAGTATTATTACAGGCATTGTTATCTTTGGTTGTGGCCATGGACTGATGATTCCCAATTTTCAGACCATGCTTGTCAGTTATGCCACAATCAATGAAAGGGCAGCATTTATGTCTGTCAATGCCATGGTGTTGCGTATCGGACAAACCCTAGGGCCCTTGCTTATTGGAGTATGCTATTCGATGGGAGATTTGCGGACAAGCTTTTTTGGGGGAGCTGCCATTGCTGTGATCATGTTTGTGGTGCTGTTGTTTATCATCCAGGAGCCGCCAAAATCTGAATGATTCTGTTTGCCACAAAGTTTACCGGTTCATCCCGGTGTTACGTGCTTATTCTGTTTGTGCTTCCTCTTCAATTTCTTTCTCACACGCAAACAGCGCTTCCCTCAATTTGGAAGCATCAGATGCAATTTGTGGCCGTATTTGCTTCAGCGCACCATACGCTGCTTCAAGTTGTGCTTTATTATAGGCATCGGTAAATGAATATCCGTAATACAATCCCACAACAGCGCTGCCTTTATCTCTTCCTTTATATTTTGCCAACAACCTGCCCTGCAAATCAACAATACGGACTTCCACCTCCACAATACGTGAGACAACCTGTAAGGGCATACCCAGCACATTCAAAAAGTACAATGTCATCCCCGAGGCTATCAAAAACCCCAGTCCGTCTTTTTGTTCCAATATCCTGCTGCTGTAAAACACACTGCCATATTTATCCCCGTATGGATTCATGATGTTGCTTTCCATTTCCTCCATAAACAACCTGAATTCACTTTCCCCAACAAATTCAGCTGTATATTCATTGCCTGCATACAATTGCAACGCCGGCAATGTTGGTTCAATGGGCGAAGGCGGGTCCTGCAATACCATGGGGCTCCATGAACGGCATCCAACAAGCAAAACCACCGAAAATGCAACTATTATTTTTTTCATAGCATAAAATAAAACACATTGTACATCGGGCATCCCTCAACCACAGCACTTTCCTTAGCCACTTTCCTGATAAAAGTGACCCAGGGAGGAATCGAACCCCCAGCCTTCAGAACCGGAATCTGACGCTCTATCCAATTGAGCTACTGGGCCAATAATTTTTACAAAAATACAAATTTATATTGTAATGAAAATCCATAAATAATCAGAGAAAAAATAAAAACTAAATTTATATCAACATAAATTTATCATCAAATGTTAATAACCTTGTGAATATCATTGTTTTGTTAATTTTTAAAATTTGATCATTGAAAGATAGTAAAAATTATTATATCCTATAAAAAATTTTGCTAACTTGCAGATTATATTAGTTATAAAAACTTTACTAAAGAGCATATATAATTATTCGTAATAAAATAACACTCTAAACGAAATGATTCATTAGCTACTAAAATAAACCTAAATGTTTTTATTAAATGATTATTAAACATCTATAAATTAAATATATACTTATGAAAAACTTAACCATAGGACTTATAATATCACTTATTTTGGTACAGAATATTCGTGCACAAAATTTGGTCCCAAACGGTAGTTTCGAAAACTATGCAAATTGTCCGGAGGGACCTAGTGAATTGAATAACGCAAATGGATGGGCTACCCCTGACTCTGCTACTCCTGACTATTACAATGCCTGTTTTAATGATCTTTCCCCGATGATGTTGCCTTCAATGGATGTGCCCGATAACACTCAGGGGTATCAACACGCTCATACCGGGGAGGCTTATGGAGGTATCATTTGTTATGATGGTTCTATGGGAGGGACTGCTGCCGATTACCGTGAATATATGAGGATACAATTAACCAGTCCACTGACTGCAGGAACAGAATATAAAGTACGTTTTTGGTGGAGCCTGGCTAATAAATCTCCTTATTCTGTTGAACAAATTGGAATTCTGATTACCGATGAATATATAAACTATTTTGGCGGTGGGCAGAATTATATAAGTGCATTACCTTATACCCCAACCATATCTACCTCGGGAAGTCAACTTGCAGATACAAGCACTTGGGGGTTGCATGAAGAATGTTTTATTGCATCAGGGGGCGAAGAATGGATATATATTGGTAATTTCAGGGACCAATACGACGTTAATTATGATGATACCGGGGTAACATGTGATATGGAAATCGGGGGATGTTATGCCTATTATTACATTGATGATGTTTCCATAATTGATGATATTTCTGCTATTGAAGTAAACATGATACCCCATGAAGATTTGGTGATACCTAATGTTATTACACCCAACGGGGATAACAAAAATGACACATGGCAAATAAAAGGAATAGAATTTTATGATAAAATCAATATTAATATCTTTAATCATTGGGGACAGTTAATATTTTCATTTAATGGTACAGGTAGCAGTTATGCAATATCAAAAAATCAGTGGAATGGAACATCGGCAGGAAATAAACTAATGTTTGGTACATACTTTTATACAATAGAAATGGATGACATTTATCACCATAAAGGCACAATAACATTAATTAAATAACTGAAGTTTCGCGGAAAACATAATCTGTTTATAAAAAGATTCAATATGAACTGTAATACTCCCCAAAATTAGTACCATCCGTTAAGTTGAAAATAAATTAAGTAATTTTTTGATAACATTTAAGAGTCAATCAGAATAATTAGTTACAAAATTTTATATTTTTATGCATCTGTTTTGGTGGTTGGTAAATATTAAACCAGCCCGTGCAATACGTATTTTAAACAGGTTGTGTACATTGTTTATGAAAAAAAGTGTAAGTCTATACGTTGCTGTGATACTGGGAGCTTTCTTTTTTCCCGCTACATCGGGTGCTCAAATTAAGACAACACCCGATTATGACCTGATATTGGCAGCAGACTCAGGAAGCTTAAAACACGTTCGTGTGGCCGTGATAGAGGGTGCTAACATTGATGCCAGAAGTGAAGATGGTATAACCCCCCTGATGTATGCAGCACAAAATGGTTACCTGGATATCGTGGAATTTTTGGTTGACCTGGGTGCCGACATAAATGCAAGGCCATACAATTCAAACAGGACAGCGCTTATGGCCGCCGTTGAAAATTGTTACGTTGAAACCGCTGAATTTCTTATCCGGCAGGGGGCTGATTTTACTGTACAAGATTATCGCGACAGACATCTTATGCACAAAGGTGCTCTGTGCGGCTTCTGGGAAATGTGCGATATGCTTCTGTACTACGACCTTCCTGCGGATCCGGTTGACGAAGATAAAAGAACGCCCCTGATGCTTGCTGCCTTTGACGGATATGACTCTACCGTTAATGTACTCATTGAAAACCATGCTTTCGTTAATCACACAGATACAAATGGCAATACTGCTTTACATATGGCTGCCCAAAACGGGCATACAGATGTCATAAAAACATTATTCATTGCCGGTGCAAAAACTAACATCACCAACAACAACAATTACACTGCCCTTGATATTGCGACAATGAATGGCCGGCTTGAATGCAGTAAGCTACTCCTTGAAAATGGTGCCACCATCAACGACTCCATTGCACCCGCATTCAACCAACTGACGCTGGCAAAAAAATCGGGCAACCGGAAACTTGTGAAGTTGCTGAAAAAAAACGGGGCTACACCCAATTACAGGCCTTACATCAATAGCGTCGGAATGGGGACATCCTTACTGATAAATTCGCAAAATACTTTTATGACAGGAATTATTAGTTTACACGAAGATAAATACAACCTTAACCTTGAACTCTTTGCAGGGGCACGTGTAAAACCTGTCATGGTACCACTTCCGGTAACAAGCAACGAAATATATATGCTTTATGAAACCAGGTTTATAGGTGGTGTAGGCCTGACAAAAGACTTTACGCTTCTTAACCGGATTTCCGGCTGGCGATACGGAATTAACATTGGTGTACAACAAACCTTTACAAGTGCAGAATATGAAGGGTACAGGCCAAATCCGGGAGATGAATTTGCCACAGGATACAAAGCAGGGTGGTTTGCAAAATACGATTTCTTTAAAATCACTGCCGGATATGAATACCTTAATGTCCCTGTTCATGAATATAAACCACACCATTTTATGCTCAACATGCATTTTTTTCTCCGCTTTAAACAAGATATTTATGAATTCATCCTGATATAATCATGAAAAACATGATGTACATATTTACTCTCATTGCTCTGTTAGTAATCCTTTCTGCAGGATGTGAAACCGATTATGTAGATTATGATAACATTGATTGTGATGATTGTTACATCGAAAAACCTCAATACAGTTACCTCAGGATAGATTTTAGCGAAGGTATAAACGATACGGTATGGTTTGAAATATACCGTGGTTACGTTGATAATTCGGATCTATACCTTACAGGATGGGCAACAGAGACACCACTTTTTCTTTACCAGATGCCTGTTGATAATTTTTACGCTGTTAAAGCAACCTATTGGCAAGATTCTTCATCTATATCTGTGATTGATGCTGATAAATTGAAAACACATTTTATTAAAAACTACTGTGATGAAGATTGTTACATCATCACAGGCGGAAATTTTAATGTTAAATTAAATGACTGGTAAAAACAACCATAAAAAAGGCTTTATACAAGTATATACCGGCAACGGTAAAGGAAAAACCACCGCCGCCCTCGGATTGGCAGTGCGAGCTGCAGGCCATGGTATGAAAACCTGCATCATCCAGTTTATGAAAGGAAAAACCAATAAATACGGCGAACATCAAAGTTTATCAAAACTGGATGACATTGATTTTTTCCTCGTTGGCACCAACGATTGTATCAGAAAAGAAGATATAACACAAAAACACATACGGGCGGCTGATAAAGGCCTCAGGCTGACACATGATGTCATGAAAAGCGATAAATACGACGTGTTAATTCTTGATGAAATAAACGTTGCAATCTGGTTTGGCATTGTGGATGAAAAAAAGGTTTTAGATATTATTGCCCACAAACCGGATGCTTTGGAACTTGTGCTCACCGGGCGGTATGCACCGGAGAAAATAACACAAAAAGCCGATCTGGTATCTGAAATGAAGATGATCAAACACCCTTATGAAAAAGGAATGAAAGCAAGGAGAGGCATTGAATATTAATTTATATTAATAACGATAACGTTAGAATCAAATATTTTTTTATCTTTGAGTAAATAGAAAATTGAATAAATAATAACAGAAAATGATAAACGCTATGAAACGTATTTTTACTTTACTTACAACAGTTCTTTTTGCCGGCATCACTTTTGCCCAGACATCAATTAATTTGCAGGAAATTGAAACAAAACTAAAAGTAAAATCATCCACATCCACTAACCTGCAGGTGGAAAACAAAATTAAAGAATTAGAATTCTCAAGTCGTAACACCGAAGCGGGCACTTTTTCAGAGCTTCAGCCGGAAGGCTATCACAAAAACCTTTCAGGTACCCCGGGAGAGCCCTCACTGCCTGTACATACGCGGCTGATAGAAGTTCCACACGATGCCGAATTGGTTGTAACGGTAACGGATTACGATGAAACCATTTACGACCTTAATACCTATGGCCTGGATAAAATTGCACCTTTACAACCATCGTATTCAAAAAGCACAGACCCTGAAAATGTAGAATTCCATTACAACGAAACCTTATACAATGCCGATGCCTGGATAGATCCTGAAATTGCCACAGCCAGCATTAACGGTGTCATGCGCGGTGTTAACATCGGGCAAATTACCATTAACCCGTTTCAATACAACCCGGGAACAAACGAATTGGTTGTACTGAACAACATTAAAATAGACATCAGTTTTGAAGGCGGGGATCAGGTTAAAACCCAAAACCTGAAAGAAAAATATTATTCCCCGCAATTCGGTGGAGCATACAGCATGTTACTCAATTATCAACCACCCGCTTCCAAAGATACATTCACAGAATATCCCATAAAATACGTTATCGTAGCAGACAGGCAATTTGAAACAACATTACAACCATTTATTGAGTGGAAAACAAAATCAGGGTACAATGTTGTTGAAGGATATACAGATGTTATAGGGAGCACTACCGGTGCCATTCAAACCTACTTGCAGGATTTATACGACAACGGCACAGCCGGAGACCCCGCTCCTACTTACGTTCTGATTATCGGAGACCATGATGGCAATTATAATGTCCCGGCTTTTGGCGGAGAAACAGGCGAGCATGTTACAGATCTCTATTATGGATGTTACGATGGTACCAGCGATAACATTCCTGATTTATACCTGGGCAGGATGTCAGCCAACAGCACGACTGAGCTGCAAAACATCATGGACAAAATTATTCCTTACGAGAAATACACCATACCGGATGGCAGCTACCTGAATAAATGTATGCTGATTGCCGGGGTAGATGGCGATTTTGCTCCAACCCACGGGGATGGCACCATCAGCTACGGCATTCGTGAATACTTTAATACAACCCATGATTTTACAGATATCTTCGCATATTATTATTCATACACACAAGGAGATTATCACGTTATGAGTTCAAATGATGGCGCTGCTTCCGGAGACATCATCAGCAAAATATCTGATGGTGTGGGATTTGCGAATTATACAGCGCATTGTAATTGGAATGGATGGGGTGATCCCTCTGTGACAAATTCAGATATTTCATCTTTCAACAACCAGGATGAATATGCCTTTATGATTGGGAATTGTTGCCTTTCCTACAAATTTAATGAAAGCGATGCTTTTGGCGAAGAAGTACTGCAAACAGCAAATAAGGGAGCAATCAATTATATTGGCACATCCAATAACTCCTACTGGGATGAAGATGTGTACTGGGGCATCGGGCTGACAAGTTTGGCCATTAATGAAACCAATGTACCAAACCACGATTACAGCAATACCGGCCAGGGAGGATACGATGGCATGTGGCACGAACACGGCGAAAGCTTTGATGAATGGTTTTTTACAGGTGGTCAAATGGTTTATTGTGCCAACATGCAGGTAGAAGCCAGCAGCTCTGGCAGAAAACAATACTACTGGGAAATTTACCACAATTCCGGGGATCCTTCACTCATGCCATATATGACAGAGCCCGAATCACTTACTATTAATTATACCGACCCCGCAATTGGGGCAACATCACTTACTGTGAATACCGAAGCATACACCTACGTGGCCATTTCTCAAAACGGCGTGCTGCTGGATGCCCAATGGAGCGGCTCAGGAACAAGCGTAACACTGAATTTTTCATCCCTGACAAGCGATCCGGCCAGCATAGTGGCTACAAAACAGGATAAAGTTCCTCATATTAATGATTTTACACCCATTTCTCCGAATCCACCCGTAGCTGATTTCAGTGGAACACCCACCACATTGCTTGAAGGCGAATCGGTGACGTTTACCGACCTCTCGGACTACCCTGCTGAATGGGACTGGGATTTTGGCGATGGTGGTACGTCAACAGAACAAAATCCGGTTCATACCTATACATCAGCAGGCACATATACCGTATCCCTGACGGTTACAAACACAGAAGGTACGGACACCGAAACAAAAACAGATTACATTACCGTAAATGTGAACACCAACCCGCCGGCTGCCGACTTTGAAGCCGACCAAACCAACATAACCGTGGGCGGAACAGTTAACTTTACCGATCTGTCCGCAAACAACCCCGATAGCTGGAGCTGGACTTTCGAAGGTGGCGATCCCGCAACAAGCACGGCTCAGAATCCGTCCGTTACTTACAATACTGTGGGGACATACGATGTTGAACTTACCGCTTCAAATGGATACGGCAACGATACAGAAACAAAAACAGGGTACATCACAGTCAGCCTGCCGGAGTATTGCGATGCCGGAGCAGATGCCTTTGATCAGTTGTACATGACTAATTTTGAATTGAATACAATAAGCAACGCTACAGCCGGTGCTTCATATTCTGATTTTACAAACCTTTCTACGGATGTATTACTCAGTGATACATATAGTTTTACGGTGGAAGCAAACACTGGTTTTGATTACAACCAATGCCTTATTTGGGTGGACTGGAACACCGATGGTGATTTTGAAGACACAGGGGAAGAAGTTTTTGCCAGTCCCATTGAAAATGCCGCCACTTATACCGGAAACATTACCATCCCGGCAACGGCAAACATTGGCGAAACCACCATGCGGATCAGGATAGCTTATAACAGGGACGGATACAATCCCAATGATACACCGTGTGGCAACTCCGGCCATGGTGAAGTGGAAGATTACACCCTGAATATCACCAGCCCCGAACAGCCACCTACTGCAGCATTCAGTGCGTCCCCCACCTCTACATGCGACGGTATTGTCCAGTTTACTGATGAATCCACGCTGGCTGATTCATGGGAATGGGATTTTGGCGATGGCAACACATCCACTGAACAAAACCCGGAACACACATATACAAGTGATGGAAATTACACAGTCAGCCTGACCGCCACAAATTCACACGGTTCAGATACACATACTGAAACCGATTACATTGCGGTGGACATGCCGGAAGCCCCCACAGTTACAGATGCTGAAAACTGCGGCCCCGGAGAAATGACACTTACCGCCAGCGGCAGTGGTACACTTAACTGGTACGACGCAGAAACAGGTGGCAACCTTGTTAATACAGGCACAAGCCTGACCGATAACTTTGACGTTACAACTTCTTATTATGTTGAAAGTGAAGTGCCCGGACCAACTCATTCCGTTGGAAAAGTAGATAACAGTGGTACCGGAGATTATTTTGGTAATGTGGATTACGTTCACGGCCTCATTTTTGACGCATATACCAATTTTACGATCAATAGTGTTAAAGTGTATGCTGACGGAGGTAAAGACAGGGTTATCAATTTGAAAGATGAATCAGGGACAATTATTGAAACACGCACAGTTTCTGTACCGGATGGTGAAAGCCGCATTGACCTGAACATAGACGTCCCCGCAGGCAACAACTATACCATCGAATGTGATGGTGATGCTGACCTGTACAGGAACTCAGACGGGACCAATTACCCTTATGAAATTTCAGGCATCATAAGTATTCATTACAACACTGCAGATGATACAAATTATTACTACTATTTCTACGACTGGGAAATCCAGGAAGGCACATGTACCAGTCCCAGAGCAGAAGTCATAGCCACTGTTCATGATTTACCAACTGTTGACATTGGCGCAGACCAGACCATCTGTGAAACCGATGATGCCAGCTTTGATGCAGGTGCCGGTTTTGCCACTTACAACTGGTCAAACTCGTCAACATCACAAAGCATTACTGTCAACACAGCAGATACATACAGCGTGACTGTAACAGACAACAACGGTTGTACGGCTGAAGATGCAGCCACACTTTCAGTGGATGCCATGCCGGATGCCACCATTGATCCGGTAGCCGACCTTTGTGAGGATGAAGGCCCCGTAACACTAACAGCTGCTACCGGTGGCGGCACATGGGACGGCTTGGGTATTACCGGCGATTCATTCGATCCCGGAACTGCCGGCCCCGGTGATCACACCGTTACCTATGAAGTAACCAACGGAGAATGTACTGCATCGGATAACATCAGCATTCATGTGGATGCCATACCGGATATCACCATTGATCCTGTTGATGCGCTTTGCGTTGACGACAGCCCTGTAACACTCTCAGCTACACCTACAGGTGGGACATGGAACGGTACGGGTGTAAGCGGAGATCAGTTTGATCCTTCCGTTGCAGGCATTGGCACACATACCATTACCTACGAAGTCTCTGACGGAGCATGTACGTCAAGTGACAATATCGACATCACAGTTTCCGATTATTACGATGCTACAATTGATGCCATAGCTGACCTTTGCGAAAGCGATGCCGCCATTACACTCACGGCTGCAGATGCAGGCGGAACATGGAGCGGTAATGGCATTACAGATGCAAATGCAGGCACATTTGATCCGGCTGTGGCTGGCCCCGGCGACCACACCATCACCTATGAGATCAGTGGCAGTTGCGGCGATTCTGATACTGAAACCATTCATGTGGACGATATGCCCGATGCTACCATTGATGATCCCGGTGATTTCTGTGAAGGCGACGCTGCTGTTACCCTCACCGCTGCTGAAACAGGCGGTTCATGGAGCGGTACCGGTGTTTCCGGAGACCAGTTTGACCCATCCGTTGCCGGCATTGGTGATCATGTGATTGAATATGAAATTGTCAATGGCGCTTGTACTGCAAGCGATCAGGTAACCGTCAGCGTTACAGAATATGCTGATGCTACAATTGATGCCGTCGCAGACCTTTGTGAAACCGATGCAGCCATTACACTCACGGCTGCAGATGCAGGCGGTACATGGAGTGGTGATGGCATC
>CAZGPW010000214.1:0-6548 GCA_964527535.1 uncultured Bacteroidales bacterium | reverse complement strand
TATTACTAATTTTAAAATTTTATGTAATTTTGAATAATATTAACAATGAATTTATGTTAACATTTGATTATCAATGCTTTAAATTTTAGAAGTCCCCTTTAGTAAATAAAACAAATTGAAAAGAGCAATTACCATAACAATAAAAACATTGATAAGATAATAATCGCAACGTACTAAAGACCCAAAAAATAAAAAGAAAAATATAGCTCCTCCAATAACAGATAATATAAATACTATGGTAACAAACCGATTTGTTTTCTTAAAGAATACAATAGAGGCTATAAAACTTAAAAGTGCAATTAGTTGTAATGAAACGTGATAATAGGAGTTTAACCAGACATTTGCAATTCTATCCCATGTTGCTTCTATTGTTGCCTGATCACACTCCCAAATTGGCCGGATTGTAACTTTAGAAATTGTGCCTCCATAATTCGCGTTAAACCAATGAACAAAATAATACCAAACAATAACTGCAACAAGCGGAATAAGAGCAGGTATAATATACTTTCGTATATCGTATTCCTTTCTAAAATTTTTATCGAATGATTGCATAAAAACAAACGCACCTAAAATGGCTATCAGGCTAAGAAGAGAGGTTACTTTGGTGGTCCCGGCAAGCAAATAAAAGAAAGAAGATAAATAAAGCAGGGATAACCTTTTTTTAATCAAGTATCTATATAAAAAAAACAAGGCAATAAACACAAAAGCGAAAGCAGTAGTGTCCGGCAAAAAGCTATTGGTGTAAAACACAAGAGTGGGTGATGTGAATATTAATAAAACCACAATAACACTCCAGAATATGTCTTTTAAATAATAACGCAAAGTCTTAAACAACAGATACAATCCGATTAAAAATATAAATGCATTAAAAATTCTAAAAATGGAATCATCCGGGCCAAATATCTTGTACAGTATCGCTACTGAATAGTATAATACGGGCAATTCAACATAAGTGATATCGGTTGTGTGTTTTTTCGAAAGGTGGTTATAAATACGGGCATCTTTAATATCCAGATCGTAATTATAATAGTTCATAGCATATGCAGCTCCTACACATTGTCTCCATTGATGTAAGCCCTGGGGAGGATCAAATGATGTTTTGTGATACCGGTAAAAAAACAACAAGGCAATAATAATAATGCTAAAAACCAGCGTCCCGGATTTCAATATTCTTTTTGTGTTGAATTTCATTGCTCTTTCTCTTTTGTTAATTAATATTTTCTATACGTTCGTTTTTATTGTCTTTATCTGCAAAAAAGGCTTCTTCATCATGAAAATATTGATGTCGGTTGTTTACAAATATAATGCTGTCGTTTACTCTGTAATACACATCCGCATCTGACTGCCTGATCAGAAAATCAGTGTAATAGATTTTTTTGTTCGTTTTCTGTTTATAATGAAGTGTAAAATTAAGCTTTTTAGCATCTTTTTTACAAGTAAAGTAGTGTGAAATTAATGTCCATTCGTCTTTTTTTTCACTTCCTTTTTTCATGCTAAAATAATCTGTCCAGTTCTGTTTTTCGTCTTTATCTATCTGATTGATTATCATGTTTACGTCTGTGCGTATTCCTTGGTTGTAATACCAGAAACTCAGTTCATACCACTGGTCTTTTTTGAAAAAGTCTGATGAAAGGCGGCACAAACGATTGTATCCGTGCATATTGCTCCGGTGAGACAATGATGTATCCAGCCTTGCCTTTGGGTATTCTGTTTTAAACCCTTCAAAATGAAAACTGTCCTGCCCTTTTGTTGAAATCATGGCCTTCCCTGTCAGGTTATCATCTTTAATGTTGCTCACGTCAGAGGGAGTTTTAGAATTCAGATTGGTGAGATCAAAGACAGCCACATTTTTGTACTGGCCAATTTTATTTTTCATGTACGGAATAAGATAATCGTATTGTTCATCATTGAGAATATTGGGATCTGAAATGAACAAATATTTTGCTCCCTTAGTAGTGAAATAATTTATGCCATCTGCGCCTTTATAGCGAGATAAATTTCTGTATTTTGGTAACCTGAACTCAGTCCATCCCGGCTGATCCATAAAATACAGGCTGATGTTAATGCTGGGATCGGGAATACTGATAACCAGGTCACGGGGTTTTATCCCAAGCTTCCGGTTATACGGTTCCATATCAACAAAGCCCGAATATCGCTTTTTGTGTGTAACATTAAAATATCCTTCATGTTTATCATGAATCATCTGGCGACATTCATAAGCATAATAAACAACCAGAAGTGCAAATGCCATTTTAAAAATGATTGATTTATAAACACGGGGCAGGTGATTTTTGATCAGGTAAAACAAATTGATCAACGCAAACAACACAACAATAAACACATTGATCAGGTAATAGTCATGGTTATACAATGACCTGAAAAAGAAAAAGAAAAAGGCTGTCCCTGCAATTACCGATAGAAAAAACACCAGCGAAAAAAAGCGGTTGGTCTTTTTAAAAAAGACAATGGATGCTATTAAACTGCCAAGGGCAATATACAGTAACGAAACGTGAAAATATGAGTTAAGCCAAATTTCACGTATTTTCCGCCATATTTCAGCTATGGTATCCGGAGGCAGTTTCCAGATAGCCCTGAGTTCAAGTGGCGAAATGGTGGCGCCATATTTAGTATTGAACCATTGTGCAAAAGTGTACCAGATCAACACCCCGGCAAATGGAATAATGGCAGGAATAATGTATTTTTTATAATTGTATTTTTCCCTGAAACCCTTGTCAAACAATTGCATGAGTACAAATGCACCAACAAGCCCGAGCAATGAAACGATGGAAGTGACTTTTGTGGTGGCTGCAAGCAGGAAAAAAAACGAAGCAAGGTAAAGATGGGAATTTTTATCTTTTACCAGGTGCAAGTGTAAAAAATACAAAGCCATGAAAACAAAACCAAAGGCTGTGGTGTTGGGCAAAAAACTGTTGGTATAGTAAACCAGCGTTGGGGACGTAAATAACGCTACCACTATAATCAGGCTCCAGAATTGATCTTTCAGGTAGAATCTGAGTGTCTTAAACAACAAAAACAACCCGGTAAGAAATATCAACGCATTTAATATTCTGAAGATTGAATCATCGGGGCCCATAATTTTATACAATACGGCTACGGAATAATAAAGCAACGGCAATTCGGTAAACGATACATCCGTTGTTTCATCCTGGCCCAAAACATTGTACATGCGTGCTTCTGTAATGTCCAAATCATAATTGTAATAATTCATCGCGTAAGCCGCACCAACACACTGCCTCCACTGATGCAATCCCTGCGGCGGATCAAATGAAGTTTTATGAAAACGATAAAAAAACAGTACTCCAGCAATGACAACAAGAAAAAAAACTGTTCCTGTCTTAAGTATTTTTTGTGTGCCGGATCCCATTATTAAATAATATTGTTTAGTAATTGATGGCAAATATAATAAAAACAGGTATTCTTTTAATGATGTGGTTTCTTCATTGTTACATTTCTTGATTCTAACTACTTCTGTTTTTGTCATCCGGTTGATTTAGAAAGCCACTTGATTGGGTTTATTTCGAAAGTTTTCTTACTTTTGAGTACAAATAAAAAAGGTTTTTTTATTCCTTTTGTTCCTCCTTTTGTTTTGGAATTTGGGATGAAAAACAACCAATGAAAAACAAAGTATGGCAAAAAAAGACATATCCATAGTTGTTCCTGCCTTCAACGAAGAAAATGCCATATCACATTCGCTGGATAATTTTGTAGCAATGGGTTTGCATGAAAAGTACGAGATCATTTATGTCAATGACGGATCGGATGACCACACTGCGGGAATCATCAAAAAATACCCGGTAAAGCTGGTAAACCATAACGTAAACAAAGGCTATGGAGCTGCCTTAAAAACCGGTATCCGTAGAGCAACAGGTAAAAAAGTGGTTATTCTTGACAGCGATGGGCAGCACGACCCCAAATACCTCGAAAAATTAATATCCATGTTGAATGATCACGATATGGTAATTGGTGAAAGGGAAAGTGGTTCTCACCAGGAAAAACGCAGGCATAAAGGGAAAAAACTCATCAAAAAAATCGGCGAATTCCTTGTAGAGCAAGAACTCCCAGATTATAATTCCGGATTCAGGGGATTTGACAGGGAAATCATTTTAAGCATGTTGCACATGATGCCCAATGGCTTCTCTTTTTCTACCACCTCAACCATGGCTTTCCTCAAAGACGGATATACCATCGGCACTTTTCCCATACATGTAGATGAACGTGTGGGCAGAAAAAGCAATGTAAAATTTGCCAAAGACGGGTCTAAAACCATATTGTTGTTGTTCAGGATCATCATGCTATTCAATCCCCTGAAAATCTTTTTCCCCACCAGCATCATCACCTTTATTATTGGGATCGTATGGGGGATCACAGGGTTTTTTATCGCCGGAAAGTTTCCAAACAGTGCCATATTGATATCCATCATGGGGATGTTTTTGTTTTTCATTGGCCTGGTTGCTGACCAGATAGCCATACTAAACAGAAGACCGGTAAAATGAGCAACAATAAATTTGTCAACAAATGGTCGGATAAAGATGTAGAGAAGCACTGGGATGATGTGGCTTCTGTTTACATAGAAGAAAACAACAGGGTGAAAGATGCCCACGACCAGCGTTTCAAAGAAAGTGTAAAACACCTCAGCCTGGCTGATGGTATGAAAGTGATCAACATTACCAGCCGCGATTGCGAAGCCAATGATTACATCCTGAAAGAAAATAAAAACGTGGAAGTGATAAACACGGAGATTTCCGGTGGACTGATGGCGGAAGCAAACAAAGTCAGGCCCTATGTCAAACAGGTGAAAATCGAGACTTATTCTGATCTGCCGTTTGAAAACGACACATTCGACCGTGTATTATCGCTAGAAACCCTGGAACATGTGAAAGAACCGGTGCAATTTTTAAAAGAACTGCATCGCGTCAGCACACCGTATGCCCGAATGGTACTGAGTTGCCCCCCGGCCACAAGTGAAATACCTTACCAGATTTATACCGCCTTATTTGGTGGTCACGGTGAAGGGCCCCACCGTTTTCCACCATCAAAACGCGTAAAAAAAATGTTTGCATTGTCAGGATGGAAACTGCTGATCCACAAAGGGGCTGTATTAATCCCTGTCGGGCCTCCGTTTCTGAAAAAATGGGGTGAGAAAATCATCAACAAGTGCCAGGGAACATGGATTTCGGAATTAGGAATACGCCAATTTTATGTCTGTGAAAAGCATTGATAAATTATCAAAAGTAATGCGGTCTGAACTTTGCAGCCGCTGTGGAACCTGCGTGGGATTGTCAGGTGGCAAGGTGGTTTTTGACAATAAAGAAAAAAAATACCTGCCCAAAATCACCGGAGATATTGACGACAACCTCGCTGACCGGTTATGGGCAACTTGTCCGGGTAAAGATTTTGATTTTCCTGCGTACCGGAACCATTTTTATGCGAATCCGTCGCATTTTCATGAATACACCGGGCCGTATGAAAAAATGTACATTGGTTATGCCACCGATGAGGAAGTCAGAAGAAATTCAGCCAGTGGCGGCCTTTTATCAGCCGTTTTGATCCATTTGCTGGGTAATAAACAGATTGATGGGGTGGTTACCCTCCGCATGTCAAAGAAAAAGCCCTGGTTGACAGAACCTTTTATTGCTACCACCAAAGCCGGCATCATGGAGGCCGCTCAGAGCAAATACATCATCAGCTCGGTCAATGAAATTTTACCTCAGATTGAAACCTTCAACGGGAAACTTGCCTTTGTTGGCATACCTCCACAAGTGCAATCAATCCGAAAATTGCAAAAAATGAACGATCCTGTTGTCAGAAACATCAAGTACATTTTTGGCCCGTTTTATGGCAACACATTGTATTTTTCATCGGTTAAAAGTTTTTTGCGTTCACACGGAGAAAAAGACCATTCAAAAATCAAAAAACTGTATTTCAGATACGGGGAATGGCCGGGCAGCATGCGTGTGGAAATGCAATCAGGAAATGTACTTGAACTCAAAAAGTTCCATGCCAATTACCTGATTCCTTTTCATGTGCTAAAAAATTCGCTGTATTGTACGGATTTCACCAATGAATTTACGGATATCAGTGGCGGAGATGCATGGGCTCCTGTGTATGAAGAGCGTGGCAAAGGCTTTTCCATGATCATCGCCCGGAGCAAAAACGGCCTACAAATCATTGAGGATATGGTAAAATCCGGCACACTATCTGTCGATCCGCTCAGTGAAGAAGAAGCCATCAAAATGCACAGCCATGGCTATGATTTTAAAAAGCGGGGGAGTTTTATTCGCATTAAATTCCGAAAATTATGCGGCAAACAAATTCCCGATTACGGCTATACACTGTCAGGATTTGGCATTAAACGGCATGTGATGGAAATGGTGATCAGCTTTTTATTTATGGTGTTGCGAACACGATTAGCAAGATGGACAGTAGAACAATTGCCTCCGGGATTTATTGGGAAACGTTTTGAAAAAGCACGTAATTTCTGGAAAAGATCAACACGAAAAATTAAACGTGAAAACCTGGCAGAATGA
>CAZGPW010000213.1:0-5046 GCA_964527535.1 uncultured Bacteroidales bacterium | reverse complement strand
GTAAAAATTGACTGGTGTTCCCCAGTAAATATAAACAGTTAATATAAGTAAGGGGGGGGTGGTATAATATCTATTAAAATGATAACATTTAATTTGGATTATTGAAACTTTTTGCTTATTTTAGCCGTATTGATATAAAGAATGGAAGATGGAAAACGAGGGCGGATTGTGAACTTTAAAAAATTTGGGATATGAGAAACTTACTTATTATCTTTTTAGCATTGGCCTTCCTGTATAGTACAGGAAATTGTCAATCCTATGAAACAATTGTTGATACTACTAAACAATGGTCTGTTGTTACAGAATGCTATTCTGACGAAAACTATCCGGAAATACTTTCTATTTCAACAACTGGTTATAGATTTAGGGGTGACACGATAATTGATAATATGCATTATTCATTTCTTGAAGAATGTGTCAATGATTCATTATTTGAAAATTGGGGCAGAACTTCTTTTTTATTTAGAGATGATTCTGTTGGTAGAGTTTATCTTCACGATTATAATCATTACAATCAAGAAAAGTTATTGTATAATTATAATGTTGAAGCTGGGGATACAATTAGTATTTTTGATTTTAGGGATATTGTAGACAGTGTTGGAATAGAAGTAATTGCAGGTAAAGCACGCAAGGTCATTTATTGGTTAGGACATGTTTTATATGCCAAAGGATTTGGTACTTATTATTGGGGGCCTTTAGGTTTGTATTATTATGGTATGGTTGGTGATTGTGCGAGCTATGTATCTTGTTTCTATCAAAACGACACATTGCTTTATCAAAAAGGAGAAAATTGTTATGTGCATTATAACCATAACAGCATAAATGAGACAAAACAAGCTAAAACAAAAATATACCCCAATCCTGCATCTGATAAACTTATTATTTCTATTGATAAAAACATAAAGGCTGAATTTTTTCTATATAGCATTTATGGCAGATTATTAGAAACAAAACAACTTTTTACAAACAAAACAACTTTGTCATTGTCAGCCTATAGTGATGGAATATACCATTATTCTATAAAATCTGGAAAAAAAATAATTAAAAACGGATTATTAATTATAAAAAAATGAAAAAACTACTTATTATATTATTTTTAGTAATATTTGGCGGATTAATTACCGCACAAGAAATCACTATAAACCAAACCTATTATCAAAGCACAAAAGTTGATATTAGCCAAAAATGTCCATCCATTATTAATGCTATTGCACTTGCTGCCAAAGGTCAAATTAATGATAAAGATGGCCTTATACGTATGGTATTAATTAGTAAAACGGGAGAAAAAATTTTGCTATATGAGGCATATTACCCATTAGTTCTTCCAAAGACAATACACAAAATAAAAAATTGTGAAGAGAGTGACTTTTTAAAAAATTTTGAAGCAGAAAAAATTGACATACAAATTGAAGATGCTGTATTATCATTAGATTCAATTCATCTTTTTATAAATAAAGAAGATTATAATACTAAAGGATACATTGACGCAAAAACTTACCGCGCTCAAAAAATTTATAGGCTAAACACTAACTTAATGAGTGAAGGTTTTCTATGGTATGCCGATGAAACAGAATACAGTAAACTACACTATGAAAATCGTATAGCGATATTTGGTGAAAATACCAATACACATGGAGCAGAATATTATGCAGAAGGTGTTTTTTCCGCTGTAACCAAAAAACCTGAAAGTTCATCGTCAAAAAATAGTATTCATTATGTTCCTGAATTTGACTGGCGAACAAGACATGGTGCTGATAAAAGTTCATCTCCTTATTTTGATGGCAATCCTGATTTCCATGGTAGTGAACGTGAATATGGTAATGGTTGGATGACTTCAATTAAAAATCAATTAGCAGGTAATAATTACACTAACGGATGTTATATTTTTGCTCCTTTAGGAGCTGTTGAAGGTTTGGTCAATTTGTATTACAACCAGCATATCGATGTTGATTTATCAGAACAACATGTTTTATCATGTGATGGTTACCCTGATCCAAATAATCATGGTGGATTTGTGGATACTACAATGGCATTTGTAAAAAATAATGGGGTTGTAACAGAGTAATGTTTTCCATGGTATGCGTATGAAGCACCTTGTGACACGAGTGCACAATGTACTAATCCTGATTTTCAAATCAAAATTTCAAATACTAATTCTATTGGGGTAAGCAACTATTCTAATGATCAACTAAAACAGTTAATCCTAGAAAAAGGACCAGCATCTGGTAGTGTTTATTATCAAAAATATGATACAAGTGGAGAGCCTGCTGGTTGGGGTGGTCATGCAATGTGTCTAGTAGGTTATGAAATTGTAAAAGCTGGAGATACTTTATGGCAAAGGGGTATTCAGGGTGTGCCTGAAAATTATACAGTACCCGAAGGGCACGAATTAATAGGAGCAACTACTTGGATATTTAAAAATGCTACTACCATTAATGCTGGAAGAGGTGGTTATAGATATTATGTTATAGATGGGACTAATAATTACTTGGGATCAATTAATACAGTAATTAGCCCTTATAATATAATTGGAAATAATTATGAAGTGCTTTGTCTCGACGAAGACAATGACGGCTATTACAATTGGGGCATAGGCCCAAAACCATCTTCTTGCCCTACTTGCCCGGATGAACCGGATTGCGATGATTCAAATCCGTTTTTAGGCCCTTTTGATGATAGATATGGCTGTACACTGCTTTGTGAAAATTTCCATTACGATGCCACGCCTATTACCATCAATGAAGATGAAACCTGGTATGATGTAAACTACATCAATCAAGACATCATTGTAAACAGCGATACGCTTTATATTTTTGATGAATTGCAAATGCATGACAGTGCCGGTATTACGGTGAAAAATGGTGGAGTATTTATTTTAGGCGAAAATGCCACATTAAAAGGGGCATGTAATGACACCATTTATTCCGGTAACATTACCGTAGAGCCGGGCGGAATATTAAAATTCGGAGAAAATACGAATGTTTTCATGAATTCATCCGGCAGTATTTTTGTTGACCATAATCAAACAGATGATGGTATGTTAATAGTTGATAAAAACTTTAACCTCCAATTATTAGACAATTCAACTTCCCTTGAAATAAAAGGCCAACTTGAAATTTGCGATACTACCACCTTCACCTACACCGGCGACGGCTACATCAAATTCTCCAACCCGGGCGGAGATGCCACCAACAACATTTTCTGCGGCACTGGTGCCTCCATTGTGTTGCAGGGTAGTGGTCAAAACGATAAAATCATGAAAGTGCAACAAAGCACTGTGCGGTTTCCTGACGGTTTGAGTTCGCTTGAATTCAGGGACGGCAAAATTGAAATGGGCCCCGACAGGCGCATGCTGGCACAAGTTAATGACCAATACCCCATCGTGATGGACAACATCAAAATCACCTCAGATGATGGCACAAACAACGCACACAGAAGCTTTTGGTTTTACGGGCAAAATGATGTCACCATACAGAATTGCACATTTGAAAATGGAAAATACGGCCTGGGTGCACACAATACCTACGGAGGTGCATCCATCAGCTTATCCGGTTCAGATTTCATCAACAACCAAACCGGGTTGCATGTGTACGATAAGGGAGTACATCTCAGCTATTGTGAATTCACCAACAACAATACAGCTTTGGATTGCGAAGCCATGAGTTTTGGTTCGGATTTATACAGAACAAACATGTTCAGCAATGATTATGGTGCCATTTACCACGGTAGCAGTGGCGCCGATCTGGATGTGGATATCTGTGAGATTCAAAATAACAACTATGATGGCATCAGGTCTTCAGGCAATTTTGATATGGATGTGTATTGCACCTACATCAACAACAATCGTTATGGTATTTATACACAGGCAGGCACTGATGTGCACATCGAAAACGATGCCCAAAATGATTTTTCTGACAACGATAAAACCATATATCTCGATTATGGAAAGATATTTGCAAACCAGGGATACAATCGTCTTCAATCGGTTAATAACGATTATGCAATTTATGGGTTAACAGATATTGGGACAAGATGTGGCCCGACTGATTTATATGCTACCAACAACCAATGGGAGGATAATCCCGATGTAGGCCCTTCCTATTCATATAATTATATATTATGGTTGCGGGGCTGTTTCCCAATGGAGCCTGTAACAATAATTGACAATAACCCTATGGTGCATTTTTGCTCCCATTATTTAGTCAAAGGCTTAAATGAAGATGAATCATCCGACACCTTGACTCAGGAAGAAACCGAAACATCAGCCTTACCACTGGTATTGGTTTCAGATGATCAAAGCCTTCCCCTTGATGAGGCCGTATATACCCTGCCGGTTCAATTGGAGCAAGTGCAATCAGCCGTTGATTATCAGGCTATGATAAACACATACATTGACATCATTGAAGCATGCGATGCTTATGACAATGCAGATGTACATTATTACAAAGACATTGCGTGGGGCCATTTGCACGATGTGGTGGACGCATATTTTGCCTTCATCAGCCATGACACCGAAAACGCAGGCTTTAACCAGTCATTAGATGATGTCATGTTGCTGAATGAAACCCTCATGGAAAATCCGGATGTTTCCCAAATCGCCTGTTATGAATATGCTTTGGACAATGCCCTGCTTGAGCGTTTGCGTGAGAATTACAACCAGTCGCTTGACATGCTGGAATCACTGAAATTTGACATCCCTGAAATGGACAGGGAAATCACTTACATTGACCGCTGGCAATGCTACGTCGAAGCCGAACGCGAAGCCAAACTGGGCAACCTGCACCCCGATGATTTCATGGCTGCCATCCAGGATTGCAGACAAACATATAACAACACCATGGAAACCATTCATGACCAGGACAGCCTGAATGACCCCGGCACAGAACCCGGCGAAGACACAACCACCCCTTCACCCAACCTCACCATCATCCCCAATCCCAACCCGGGCAATTTCACCATAGAAGTGTATTGTGAGACAGCAGCCGGCGACATCAAAATCAACAACATTTACGGCCAGCCCGTCCGCACCATCACCCTCACCGGTGA
>CAZGPW010000212.1:0-6476 GCA_964527535.1 uncultured Bacteroidales bacterium | reverse complement strand
GTTTCCGGTCCAAATCCGTTTCTGTCATCACGATCAAGCTGTCCGGTACCATCCTCCAATACTTTTGTGTTATGGTATGAAATATGGTATTTCCCCTTGTTCATGAAATGAATATCCAGATCCCTGGGACGCTTATCCCAATCAAGCACAACGCGCATACTGCCGATATCCAGGATGGGAGACACTGAAAATTTATTGCGGAAAATCGTCCCTGCTCTGACTTCAAATTCATAGGTTGCTGAAATGTAACCATCAGCGGAAAATTTTGCCGGGTAATTGCCGTCATTTTCAATGATATCAAAACGTACTTTGCCATCGTAATCCGTTTCATATTTTTCATCCATAACAACTACTTTGGCAGCTTCGACAGGTTCTCCGGTAACGGCATCCACAAAACGCAGGGTCATGCGCTGGTTTTCTTCCTCCTCAAAAGCATCATCGAATTTATCTTCCATGTTTTCAAACTTATCATCTATGGACTCCTTTCTGTCTTCGATGTCCTCCTGGGATGTGGCCTGGCCAAATGTAAAACACATTAATGTAAATAAAAGAAAAGCAGTTTTTTTCATAATCAGGGTCTTTTTAATTTTCATTTTCAGCACAAATATAATGCCTAAAAGGATTCGTAAAAAGTTAACCTGGCATTTTCTGCGTGTTTTATGCATTTTGGTGCTTTTATAAACACAGAAACTGAAAAAAAAATCAGAATATTTGGTTTATATTATAAACTACTTTATATTTGCACAAATCAAAAACATAAAAAAATGGAAAACAAAAACTTCAATCCCCGCGAAAGCATTGAACTTATTTCAAGAATGATCGACATTCGAAAAACCAATTGGAACGACAGTGGCCATATACTGCGCATGTGGGGCTGGCTCATATTGGCGGCATCGATAGCCCATTTCATTTTGCTTGAATTTGAGTTTTACCGTATATTCTGGACACCCTGGCTGATTACGATTGCCGGTGCAGTTTATACCCTGATATTTTTTACCCGTCTCAGGAAAAAACAAGGAAAATCCGGCTTTCTGGACAAGCTTTCAGGCTTTCTCTGGTGGCTGTTTGCAATCAATGCCTTTGCCCTGGGTTTTGGATTCACTTTCTTTTTCGGACACATGGGCACCGGCATCATTTTGATATTGCTGGGGTTTGCCTCTGCCCTGGACGGAAAAATCATGCAATTCAGGCCCATGATCACCGGCGGCCTGATTACCAATTTGCTGGGACTTTTCACACTGGGCTGGATGCTTTTGGTGTACAAGGAAGTGGTAGCTGCACAGAATTTCCTGATTTTGCTTGTAGGCGTTGGCATCACCCTGACAAACATTATCCCCGGCTACATCATGAAAAGTGAATTCAAAAAAAGAAGCCGTTAGAAATGAGAGCACTTGATCCATTGCTGCATTCACAATTGAGGCTTGCTGTTGTAAGTTTGCTGGTAAAACATGATGAGTTGGATTTCAGATACCTGAAGGAAAAGACAGAATCCACATCCGGGAATTTATCTGTGCAGATAAAAAAGCTGGAAGAGGCCGGTTATATAGAGGTCAGCAAAGCCTTTAAAAATAATTATCCGCTGACCACCTGCCGGATAAGTGAAAAAGGCTTACAGGCTTTTGAGGCATATATAAAAGCCATCAGCGAGTACCTTGATCTGGAATAACACCATCACACCAGACGTGAAAATTTCCTGGGCATACCGGTTTTAAACTCCATTTTCTCACCGCTCACCGGATGTTCAAAATTCAATGTCCAGGCATGCAGTGCCATTCTGCCTACCGGGTTGATTTTTGATCCGTAAGTTTTATCCCCTACAATTGGAAATCCTTTATCAGCAAGGTGTACACGGATTTGATTTTTCTTTCCGGTTTCAAGCCATACTTTCAATATGGTATATTCTTTATTGCCTTTCAAGATTTTATAATACGTAACAGCTTTTTCCCCCTCATCCGGATTATCTGTGGCATGCACTTTCAATGCTTTGGATTCGTACAGGTAGGATGAGATACTGCCACTCCATGGTTCCGGCTTCCCCTGAATCACTGCGAGATAAATTCGATCAAAAACCATGCTGTGCCAATTTTTCTGCAATTTCTGCTTTACATCTTCATTTTTGGCAAAAAGCATTAAGCCGGAAGTGTCCCTGTCAAGGCGGTGAACAATAAATATTTTGTTCTTTTTATCCTCCATTTTCACATGTTTGCTCAGTGCACGGTATGCCGTGTTTTTATTGTCTTTGTCTGTGGATATAGAAAGCAATCCGGCGTGTTTATCAATCACAATGATGTGCTCATCTTCAAACACAATGCTAAAGCCGTGAAAGCGTTTTTCTGTAGCAGAGGTCTCGAAATAAAGTTCCACCAGGTCACCAGGTTTCAGGGGATAATTAAACTGAGTGATGATTTCACCGTTGACCTTTACAAGCTTATGTTTAAGCTGGGTTTTTACTTTTTTCTGGTTGGTATTCTGGTACAAAAACTTCAGCAATTCATTCTCCTTCCCTACCCTGAATTTCTTCGGGCGTTTTTTGGATGTTCTGCTGTGTTTATTGTTCATCATATTTTGATTTTCTTAGGTATATATTAGTTGCTCAGTGGGATAAAAACATTTCTTCCCGTTGCAAAGGTGGTAATAATTACCCGGATTTGTATCATAACGCAGGGAAAGATTAGCCTGAGTTCTCCGGCTTTTATTTTCCCTGGTTATACAGTTTTTTCACGGTGGCTTTTTATACCGCTGATATTTACTCCCACTCTATCGTGGCAGGTGGCTTGGAGCTAATGTCATAAACCACACGGTTGACACCTTTCACGCGGTTGATTATTTTACTGGAAATTTTTGCAAGAAATTCATAGGGCAGATGCACCCAGTCGGCGGTCATACCATCGGTGCTTTCCACTGCACGCAGGGCAACCACCTGTTCGTAGGTACGCTCATCGCCCATCACACCGACAGACTGAATGGGCAACAGCACTGCCCCTGCCTGCCAGACATCATCATACAAACCATTTTCAACCAGGCCTCCAATGAAAATATCATCCACTTCCTGCAGAATGCGTACTTTTTCGGGCGTAATATCGCCCAGAATACGGATTCCCAACCCGGGGCCGGGGAAGGGATGACGTCGCAAAATAGCATCCGGCACATCAATGGTTTTCCCCACGCGGCGCACTTCATCTTTGAAAAGCGAACGCAGGGGTTCCACCACTTTCAGGTTCATTTTTTCCGGCAATCCGCCCACGTTGTGGTGGGATTTTATGGTCACCGAAGGCCCGTTTACTGAAACCGACTCTATCACATCCGGATAAATGGTTCCCTGGGCCAGCCATTTTACATTTTTTATGTTGTTGGCTTCTTCATCAAAAATCTCAATGAACATCCCGCCGATGATCTTCCGTTTGCGCTCGGGATCACCTTCTCCGGCAAGGGCTTTATAAAAACGATCAGCAGCACGCACACCGATCACATTCAACCCAAGGTCTTTGTATGAATCCAGCACTTTTTCAAATTCATCCTTACGCAGCAAACCATTGTCCACAAAAATGCAAGTCAGGTTTTTACCGATGGCTTTGTGCAACAAAATGGCAGCCACTGAAGAATCCACACCTCCGGACAACCCCAGCACCACTTTATCATCGCCAAGCTGTTTTTGCAAACCGGAAATGGTTTCTTCCACATACACTTTTGGGGTCCAGTCTTGCGAGCAACCTGCAATATCCACCACAAAGTTTTTCAGCAAAGTTTTGCCCTCTTTGGAGTGATACACTTCGGGATGAAACTGAATGCCATATGTGTTTTCATTTATCACTTCAAAAGCTGCCACATGCACATCTTCGGTGCTGGCAATCACCCTGAAATCATCCGGAATACTGTTGATAGTATCTCCGTGCGACATCCACACCTGGCTGCCTTTCGACATGCCTTTCAGCAAAGGATGTTCTGCCACAAAACTTTTAAGATTGGCGCGGCCATATTCGCGGGTATTGGAATAACGCACATCGCCACCAAAATGATGAGCAATGTACTGCGCTCCGTAACAAACACCCAGCAACGGCAATTTCCCTTTCACCCTGTCGATATGCGGCACCGGGGCACCCTCGTCCAGCACTGAAAATGGCGATCCGCTCATGATCACTGCCTTGATGCTTTTGTCATTAAGTGGAATTTCATAATTGAACGGATGAATTTCGCAATAAACGTTGAGTTCACGTACTTTTCTGGCAATCAACTGCGTATATTGAGAACCAAAATCAAGAATAAGTATTTTTTCGTGCATACCGGATAAGTTTTCGCAAAGATAGGATTTTTGGTGGAAAGTGGAAGGTTTGAGGTCCCGATATCAGTCGTTCCTCCCTCATCGGGATCTCCTCAACCATCCCAATTCGCTGCGTTATCGCTTGCAAATTGGGGATTTCGGATGATTTGAGTTTTGGAGTTCGAGGTTTGAAATTTAATTATTTGGGCGTGCCCCTCCGGGTCGGGCTATCCGCTAATACTCCTCGCCTCCTGGCGTCGCCTGTGGGGTACCGCTTCTATCCCTCACGCAGAAACGACCCTTCGGAGACAAGTTTTTTAAATGGTTTGAATTCATCAACCCCGGGTAATTGAGCATCAAATATTTAACCACAGAAAATAATTTCTGCTGTTCCAATTATTTTGAATACCTTTGTCCCCGATTAATTAACAATCATAAGGCCATTCCCGCCTTTTTACCGGGAATAAAGAAAAAGCAAATGCAATTTAACAACCTCGGGATCATTGATCCCATTCTTAAAGCTCTAAAAGAAGAAAACTACACAGAGCCAACAACAATCCAGTCAAAAGCCATCCCCCACATCATAGAAGGAAAAGACATTATGGGCAGTGCTCAAACAGGCACCGGTAAAACGGCGGCTTTTGCAATACCGATCCTGCAACATCTGCATGAAGAAAAACAGGGGCACAAATCTGCCCGCAAAATCAAAGCGTTGGTCATCACCCCAACACGGGAGCTGGCCATACAAATCGGTGAAAGTTTCACCACCTACGGAAGACACACCAGTGTGAGAAACACAGTGATTTTCGGTGGTGTAAATCAGGGTAAACAAACCACTGCTCTTAAACAAGGCATTGATGTACTGGTAGCCACTCCGGGACGCCTGCTTGATTTAATGAATCAGGGTTTTATCCATCTTCGTGATGTGGAATATTTCGTTCTTGATGAAGCCGACCGCATGCTTGACATGGGGTTCATTCATGACATCAGGAAAATCATTGCAAAATTACCGGAAAAAAGGCAATCCCTCTTTTTCTCGGCCACCATGCCCAAAACCATTGTGGAATTATCACGAAAAATCCTCAACAATCCTGTAAAAATTCAGGTGGCAGCACAATCATCCACGGCAGAAACAATACAACAATACCTGTATTATACCAATAAACCTGACAAAAAAGATTTGCTATTTCATATCCTGAAAAACCAGGACATACGGCAGGTTTTGTTATTTTCCCGTACCAAGCATGGAGCAGATAAAATAGCCCGTAACCTGCACAGGGAAAAAATCAAAGCAGCCGCCATACATGGAAACAAAAGCCAGAATCAGAGACAAAAAGCCCTGGAGCAATTCAAGGCCGGTAAAATACGTGTATTGGTAGCCACCGATATCGCAGCCCGCGGCATTGACATTGACAAATTGGAATATGTCATCAATTACGACATCCCAAATGAATCGGAAACCTACGTCCATCGCATTGGCAGGTCGGGAAGAGCAGGGGAAGACGGCACTGCCATTTCCTTGTGTGAACCCGAAGAAAATGAATACATCAAAGACATTGAGAAACTCATCCAACAAAAAATAAAGCCGGCACGCGAAAATCCCTTACCACAAACCGACAAGCCGATGACAGCCAGGGAAAAATCTGAATTTGAGAAAGAAAAAACCCGTCGAAAACAGCAATTTTTTGCATCCCGGAATCAAAACAAACAAAGGCACGGCTATAGAAATGGCAGACACTAGGCTCTTATTTCGTAACTTTTACCAACATGTTGTTCAGGCTTGACCTGAAAAAAACATGGTGTCTCAGTTACTTTTTAATGATCTGCTTATGGATGGTATTGTTCTCCGTGGTGATTAGGAGAAAATACATACCGGGCTTTATATCTTCCAGATTCAACCGGTGGGTTGTGTAATTATCCGCAGGGGTGGATGTTTCTTTCAACACCAATTTTCCGGCATTGTCAAACACATTGATAATAACCTTTTGGTTTTCTAAGTTTTCCATGATGACAAACAAATCTGTATGAAAAGGATTTGGGCATAATTTGATTGCAGTTTCGCTCTCTTGATTGGCGACACAATTAACCTGAACGGGTGCAAATGTGGTCGTTTCGCCATTAAACGGATTTTACTTTAACAAAACGCAGGTATTCAGTGAGATAAGCTGATATTTTTTCGATTTTGTTGCTACAAATGTTTTTCTAAGTCTGTTTTTTT
>CAZGPW010000211.1:0-23837 GCA_964527535.1 uncultured Bacteroidales bacterium | reverse complement strand
TGAAAAAAACAGACTTAGAAAAACATTTGTAGCAACAAAATCGAAAAAATATCAGCTTATCTCACTGAATACCTGCGTTTTGTTAAAGTAAAATCCGTTGAAAGATTCCGTCCGTATTGTCGCTCTGTTTGACACCAGGCAAAGCCCGGAAAAATTAAAACTTTAAAGCAAATTAAAAAAAAACTCTTTCTGAATAATAGCATAGACTAATCTGTGTTTGACATGCAGAACCACCGGCACCCAACAGGTTGTCACCTGTCTTACAGCCAGGCAGGTGTACCATGCGGCGGGTGATTTGGTATTTAACGTGAACATCATTAAATTAGCGGGATGGTGGAGCTAAAAGCTGTGAGGAGAAGTTACGCACGGTGCATACCGCCGGATCGTTGTGCGCCAAGCAAGAAAACATACATATAAAATAATTTTAATACGCATTTCGAGAGTATTCAACCGCTCGATTTTTTTTGTACTAAACTTAAAGAAAACAAACAAATGAGTTACTTCAAAATTTTAGGAATCGTTTTTGGTTTGGCTGCTATGTTAAAACCGTTATATATGCACCTGATCCCGTGGGATGAAAACAAATTTATAGCTAAAGCATATACCGAGAAACGTCCCCGTTGGATTGTTCCGGTGGCCATAGCCGGATTACTGCTGGTAGCTTTTACGTGGTACAAAGAACTGACAAGCGATGTACCTTATTCTATGGTTATTACCATTATCTTTTCGCTTACGGCCATTAAAGCCTTATTGTTTATTTTCGATTATCAAAAATTTCAAAAATGGGTAGCCGGAATGCTTGCCGATAAAAAAGGGCAAAAAATTGTGATGGTCGATATTGTTGCAGGCTTGTTCGGGCTGATTATTGTTACAACATCAATCTTAATATACTGATAAATGAAACGCATACAATAGTCTAACTGGTAAATAAAACTGCAGAGTTTTTCGTAAATAGGAATTCATAGTTTTTTGCTCATTTGGGCATGCCCAAATGAGCAAAAAACTCAACTTTACCAGGTTAATTTATAAAACCTGGAATTATGAATGAATTTTTTAACAAGTTGATTATGTACCATCATATCCACAAAATGAAACGAAATGGCCATTCCATTTCAAAAATTGTGTATTTGTAATTGCTGGGAAGATACAAATGTGTTCAACACAAAATTCATTATATTTGCCAATGTTTGAACCTTGCTGAAAGTAGCAAAAAACGAATGATTTGAAAACAAAGAGTGAAACCTCAATAACAAAAGTATTGACACACACCGGTGATTATTCGCCGGAATGCGATTGAACAACGGCAGTGAAGTAAATGGAGGTTCCATTCCGGTTAAACCGGGACAGGTACTGGCCGTTGAAAATAGATGATTAACAGATGAAATTCAGTTCGAATAAAATACATATATGGTGTTGTGGTGTGTTGATCATGCTGATATTGGTATGTTGCAACTCAAAGCATGAATCCGGCTTTGTGATTGAAAACACATCATCACAACAACAAAACATAGATTCGTTAATTCAGGAAGTGCCTTCTTATCAGGATATTGCAAAACCCCTGAAAGAAGCGGAAATTCAGTTTCATCCTGATTTGCTACCCCTTGAAAAAAGGTCTGTACCACAATCTCAAAGCATTGCAGCGTTGCAGACGGGCATTTTAATGAGCGATATGGCCTATTGCCGGTACTTTGAACAGGTACACAAAGCCATGTTCTTGTCTTCACAGATTGAAGAACGCATGCAGGCACTCAATATTCCCACCGGGGAAATACAACAAGTTGTCATTGACCTGGAAACGCACATGCATTCAAGGGATACTGTCATTGACATATTATCCGGGGCTTATGAAAGTTTACATGACGGCCTGATGAAATCCAAACGAACAGGGATATCTGCCCTTATCATGACCGGCGCATGGATTGAGTCAAGCCGGCTTATGCTGGCAGATAAGTCCGTTTCTAATGAAATGGCTACAACGCAATGGAACAAGCATTGTGACATATTACCCTCAATAATTTCCCTGATGGATGCTTTTGAATCCGGAATCCCGGAATATTTGTCTCCTGAATTACACTCGTTACTTCTCATTAAACAAAATATGCGTAAATCATTGGGTAAGATTGATTATTTGCATCGTAATATTATGCGAGAATGAGGTAAGCAATTTGTTTCCTGCAAAAATTTAACACATTACTCCGGGTATCCCACTGTCTGGCACAGGATCACGTCCCTGAAATCTTCCAGTTCCATGGCCTTGTGCAGCTCATCCCTGTCGAACCAGCCACGCACTACGGTAGCCAGGCCTTCAGACGCACAGTACAGGTACAGGTTTTGCGACATAAAACCGGCATTCATGCCTGATGTACAGCGGTAATCTTCAGCCGTAACATCATCACCGGCTTTGCGGTAATCGGCAACAAAGATTATATTTACCGGCGCATCATCAACAAAATCCTGTCCGCCTGTTGTTGCACGGATGTCCTTGTTGTGGATTTGCTTTAGCGCATGTTTTTCAGGCAAATATAAAAACAAGCCGTCGGCAGTGCTCATATACACTTCCATTTCCTGTTTGTTGCGGGAACTCGGTGCTGTGTGTTTCCCATTCTCACGGTTAATACCCCAGGCTGACCACAGCATATTTGCAACCTGTTTATCGCTCAGGGCTTTAGCCGAATATGAGCGGCCGGATTTTCTGTTTTTGAGTGCTTCCATCAATGGCATCCCGCCGGTTTCATCCGCTTCCGGCAAGGGAATGATCTCCGGGTTTTGTCCGGTCAAAAACATTGGCACCACAAGAAAAAAAATCAACGATAAATAACGCATAATATCCTCCAATTTTTAGTTATAGACCTGCCGGAAAATCCCGGCAGGTCAAAAATAAAAAATTATTCACTTTTGGTACCACAGTCCGGTGTTTTTCCGGGACAACCTGATTTAGCAGCACCAGGACAAGCTGACTTTTTGTTGTCATCAGCGTTTTGTTTTTTTCCTTTTACCTTGGCTTCATAACCGATTTCGTCCAGGGAAGTGATGAGTTTTTCAGGCGTGGTTTTGTCACTGCGGTATTTAATCCACACTTCATCTTTAACATAATCGGTTTTTACATTTTTTACCCCTTTGGTAAAAGAGAGCTGCTTTTCCACTTTGCTTGCGCAGCTTCCACAGTCCATTTCAGTTTTTAAAATAACTTCGCCGTTGTTGTCAGCGTTTTGGGCATGTAGGCCAGCACTGAGAAATACGAAGAAAATCACATTCATTACAATCATTACTTTTTTCATAACATTAATATTTAAAGGTTTATACTCATTTGTTGTCTTTATGTAAATCCACCAATTGCCAGCGGACACCCAGATAGAATTTCCGGCCTTCCAGCGGCCCCCAGATCATAGCAGCATCAAAATATTCCCCAAAAGGATCGGAAGCAGCAATGATGGGATTTTCCTGGCGGTAATTCAGGATATTTTCTGCTCCGATGTACACGCTCCAGCTTTTAAAATATTTTGTAATTTGTGCATGCATCATCGGATAAGGATCAAAACCTTCCCCGCGCTGGTAAATATCAGGATTTGCAGCGGTTGAAGGAATACGTCCGCCACCGTTGTACTGACCGGTAGCATCAAACTGCCATTTTCCCAACGGGGTTTTATACGATGCCGTGAGAAACCCCTTTGACCTGCTTGTGAGCGGCACTTCACGCATCACGCCACCAATGTTTTGCTGCACATCGTTATAACGATAAGCAGTGCGTAAATCCAGGCCATTCAGCAGGGGAGCGGACAATTCAATCTGCCAGGTATTTGAAAATGAATTGCCTTCGAGGTTGCTGAAATGCACTTCATCTACATCGCTGTCCAGGTCAACGACAAGCTGATTTTGAAATTGGGTACGGTAAAATTCCGCAGTGGCGCGCCATTCCTGTTTTCCAACCATGAAATACTGTGTCAGGCTGATGCCCGCATTCCAGGCTTCTTCCGGGGTCAGGTTATCATCTATTTGCATTACGCGGGATGATGCCAGCAGGTATGAATTTTCTGCCAGCACATTGGCAGTACGCCAGCCCCTTCCGGCAGATGCACGAAGCACGGTGATACCAATGGGGTTATATTTCAGATGAAAACGCGGTGTGTAAAACGTGCCAAACCTGTTGTGGTGATCAGCACGGATACCGGCAATGGCACTCAGCCCATTGTCAAGATTCATGGAATACTGAAAATATGCCCCGGGAACAATTTCTTCACGGCCCAGCGGCTGATCATCCAGGTGTTCATTGTATTTGTCGTATTTCATGCTCAGCCCGGCATGATAAGAGTGGTGATGATTTCCCAGAATACTTTGCCAGATCAGGTTGCCATAATAACATAACTGACCGGCATCGTACTCACGCAAGCCGTAAATGCCATCGTGTTCATGGTAAGTAAGGTTGTTGATCAGTGCAATGCTGCTGTGTTTCATGTCCGGTATCACATATCCGTTTTTCCAAAAGGCTTCATAGCGTTTTGTGTTGATATCCACACCGTAAGCGGTCTGATCCACAGGGTTTACCGTGGGATCGTAATTTACCTGACCTCCGAGCCTGTTTTCATAAAAATACTTGATGCCAAATCGGGATGTATATCCTTTGTGGTTATTAAGATTTGTCCGGGCAAAAAGCAACTGCCTGTCCACCAGGGGATGATCCATAAAGTTATCATCATTGACATCATTTTTACGGAGGCTCCAGCCGTGGTGTGTCATCAGCATGGTACTCCATTTGTCATTGATGATCCATCGTCCGTGCAGGTTGATTTCCGTACGGCCTTTGTCGTTGATCAACCAGTTGGCATACAAGGGGGAAGAAGATGGCGGTTTCTTGTACTCCACATTGATCTGGCCTGTGATGGCATCATACCCGTTGACCACGGCTGCTGTGCCTTTAGATACCTGAATGGCATCCATCCACGGGCCGGGGATGTATTCCAGCCCAAAAGCCGCAGACAGGCCGTAATAGTTAGGAAAATTCTCTGTCATGAGTTGCACATACCGGCCGGATAAACCCAACAGCCGGATTTGTTTTGCTCCGGTAGCGGCATCGCTATACGTGGCATCCACCGAAGCGTTGGTTTCAAAACTTTGTGACAAATTACAACAGGCTGCTTTGTGTAATTCTTCCCCAGCGATGTTTTCAACGTGCATGGTTTCCAACCTGTCAACCGAACTGCCGGTTTTTCGATCCGATACGGCCACCTCATCCAGCATTTCGCCGGGTATAAGTTCGATTTCAATCGTTTTCATGTCTTTTTCAACACGTACAGTATCGCTTTGGTAGCCAACAAAGCTTACCAGCAGGTAATCTGTATCAGGATGATGGTTGAGCAGGAATTCACCACTTGAATTTGTAGTTGTTCCCCGATTAGTTTCAAGCCAAATAACATTGGCTCCGGGGATGGGAGTTTGGTTCCCGTTTTCTTTTGCGTACACCCGGCCTTCAATCTGCTGGGCATTTATCACCGGGCTTATTACCATACATAAACCCAGCAATATCATTGCTTGTTTTAACATAATTCATTGTCATTTTGGTTCTACAATCGTTTCAATCACGAAAAAGAAGCAAAATCACAATCTGAACACACAGTTGGAAAGATAACAAGGAAGTTTATCTGGTATTTTTGGTCGTTGCAATATATCCGTGAAGGCGAGAGGCTTATTATCAAGTGACATAATCTCTCCCTGACGGGGATACAATACAACAAAAATAAGCGTTGAAATTTCTTTGTGGATATCGTTTGAAGGGATAAAAACATGAATATCCGGTCTTACATGCTCAACATGCACAGACCTGTTGATTTCGCATGAGTGATTACAAGTTTTTTGATGCTCATGCTCGCAATCGCATGTATGATCAGCAGCTTCGTCATTAGCCGGAATTAAAAACCATGCGGTTTCAAAATTTTCCTGACAATGATTGCAGAAATGATGCTCTATGGTATAGCCTGTGGTTGCTACCAGCAAACTAAAAACGGCAATGAAAGCCTGTATTTTTTTCATCAGATGCATGTTACAAAATTACATCATTTTACATTACAACATGAAAAAACTTTATTTGTTTTGGTAGATTTGTACTTTTGTTGATATATGGATGCGTTAAGTATTATCGGTATAGCTGTGGCACTGAGTTTTGATTCTTTTGCAGCAGCCATTTCCTGTGGATTGAACTGCAAGCCATTGACCCAAAATTATAAAATTTTCATTCCGTTGAGCTTTAGTGTTTTTCAGGCAGGCATGCCGTTGATTGGTTATTTTGCCGGTTACAACATGTTGCAATTTATCAACAGTTGGGATCATTGGCTGGCATTTGGTTTGTTGTTTCTCATCGGCGCCCATATGATCAGGGAAGGATGTGTACATCAAAAAACACCGAAACAATTTACGCTTGGCGTAAAAATGATACTTACACTGTCGCTTGCTACCAGTATAGATGCATTGGCTACGGGGTTTTCGTTCGGGTTGCTTCAGGTGGATATCTGGTTTGCTGTTGGGATCATATTTTTGATAACCTTTATCGCAAGCATTTTGGGTCTGAAAACCGGAAAAACAATGCGTAAACCAGGCTTAAAAAAGTGGGCTGTCATTATCGGGGGTGTTATTCTTATCGGAATAGGAATGAAAGTGCTTATTACGCATCTTTTGGATCATGGATTTTTGCGATAAACTCAAGCCGGGGATAATTATTACTAAAGTTTTAGTAAACTACATTCCTTTCATTATCTTTGGTGCAATCTTTGCAGTAAAATGCTGAATTTAAAACTGATATTATGAAGCGTATTTTCTTAACCATTGTAATTGGTTTGTTTTTGTCTTTTAACTTGATGCAGGCACAATCCATTAACAATGTTCAGCTAAAAACCATGGAACGTCAAACCGTACAATCCGGTGATGTCATCCAAAACGAAGAAGGCCCGGTTTTGCTCTGCTTTTGGGCTACCTGGTGCAAACCTTGTATCAAGGAACTCAATGCATACAACGAAATGTATCCTGACTGGGAAGAAGAAACAGGCGTAAAAATTATCTTAATTTCAACAGACAATGCACGCAGCATGCATCGTGTTGCCCCCTTTGTCAATGGAAAAGGTTGGGAGTTTGATGTGTATGTTGATTCCAATTCAGATTTAAAAAGGGCTATGAATGTGGTCAACATTCCACACACGTTTTTGCTTAATTCGGAAGGCGAAGTGGTGTGGCAGCATACATCGTACATGGAAGGTGATGAGGAAGAGGTGTATGAACAAATTCAGGCAATCACAGTTAATAATGAATAAGAATTGATAATTTCAGCGTGTAATACCGGATAATTATGAGATTGTTTTTCAGGTATCTGCCGTTAATGGTGATGTTTATTTCGTTGCAGCTAACCGCTCAGGAAGGAAGAATTACCGGAAATTTCCAGGGAGATTTTCAGTATTATATGTCCGATACCACCATCAATGCAGTGTCTCCCGATGAACGCCTGCTGATGAATTCCTACGCCAATTTTACTTACAACAAAGGGAATTTTTCTGCCGGACTTCGATATGAAGGTTATTTGAATACCCTTGCAGGTTTCCCCGGAGAGGATGGCCGCAACGACGGCGTGGGCATTCCACATCGCTGGGCACGTTTTTCAAAAAACGGCCTGGAAATTACCGCGGGAAATTTTTACGAGCAATTTGGGAATGGCCTTTCATTACGTACTTATGAAGAAAAAAACCTCGGCATTGATAATTCCCTCGATGGTGTCAGGGTGAAATACAGTCCTGCTTTTGGTTTGAATTTTACCGGCCTGGTGGGGAAACAACGCTATTACTTTGATTATGGCCCGGGCATTGTTCGTGGTTTTGATGCTGAAATTGGCATCAACGATGTGATTAAGCCCCTGATGGACAAAATGCTCAGGGTGCGCCTCGGAGGGAGTTTTGTCAGTAAATACCAGGGTGATAACGACCCGGTGTATGTGCTCCCGGAAAATGTGGCAACATCCGCTGCACGCATCAACATCAATTATAAATTGTTTAACCTCGAAACCGAATATGCGTATAAGATCAATGATCCATCCCAGGATAACAATTATATTTATAAGCCGGGACAAGCCTTTCTTGCTACTACTACATACTCCCAAAGTGGATTGGGTATTCTGGTGAGTACCAAATGGATTGATAACATGAGTTTCCGTTCTGACAGAAACGCCGTGCTGACAGATTTAAACATCAATCACATACCTGAAATCACAAAAAATCACGCATACTCACTTGCTGCCTATTATCCTTATGCAACACAACCCGTTGGAGAATGGGGTGTGCAGGCTGAAATATTTTATAAATTCAAAAGAAAAACCACACTTGGTGGAAAATATGGTACGCAGATAGCATTGAATTATTCTCGTGTCCATAACATTGATAAACAACCAATAAACGATACCATCCCATTAAATGCCATGGGAACAGATGGGTATAAAACCAGGTTTTTCAGCGTTGGCGAGTATCTGTATTTTGAAGACATCAATGTTGAAGTAACCAAAAAATGGTCAAAACAATTCAAGTCTGTACTGACCTATCAGCATTTGACACTCGATAACAACATCCTGCTGCAAAGTGAATACCACGGAATGATCAAAGCCCATATTGGCATTGCTGACCTGAGCTATAAGCTTAATTCAGACTATGCTTTTACGACGGAATTCCAGGGCATGTTTACTGACCAGGACAAAGGAAACTGGGCACTGGGTTTGCTTGAAATAAATGCCTCTGATGTATTTTTTACCATCGTGGATAACTGGAATTACGGCAATCCGGAAAAAGACCAGAGAACGCATTATTTTACCCTGGGCATGGGATACGTCAAAGGAGGAAACCGCATACAGTTGTCATACGGAAAACAACGTCAGGGTGTTATGTGTGTCGGCGGTGTGTGCCGTTTTGTTCCTGCTTCAAATGGTGTGATGTTATCAATTTCAAGTACCTTTTAATGAGAATGAAAATGAATAAATATATGCCATCACTGAAAAAACTGTTGTACTTACCTTTGCTTTTATGCTTTGCAGGTTTATTTTTCGTTCAGTGCGATGAAATTGATGAACCCTATATAGAAGAAGACGCTGTTGTATGGCATGGCAGAAAAATATTGATCATGGAATTTACAGCTCACTTATGCCCGAATTGCCCTGAAGGCCACGAGGAAATTGAATCACTGCAATCGGCTTTTCCCGGGGCGATTGTTCCTGTAGCCGTGCATTGTGGTATTGATGCCATGCCGGTAACCAGTGATACAACGGAACCATACCATTACGATTTTACGAATAACCTCAGCATTGAACTGGGTGGAGATGGAGGCATTACATCAGATGGATACTTTAATATAAGCAGTAAACCCACAGCAACCATCAATGAATTTGCTTCTGGAAACTTATTCAATGTGCAGGCCTGGCGCAGCGAAGTGGCAAAATACATACAAACCTACCCTGAATTTAATGTTGAAATTGAGACCGGTTATGCACAACAGGACAGCCTTATCACTTCGGATGTGTCTGTTGAAGCGGTGTTAAATTCAAAACGCAACCTGCATCTTTGTGTTTATATTGTTGAATCCAATATCATCCAATGGCAAAAATCGCTGGAGGAACCGGATGGTGTTGAAGATTATGAACATAACCATGTGCTTCGTGCAAGCATGAATGGTGCTTATGGGGAATCCGTTAACACAGAAAATGCCGCTGTTGCTGTGGGTGACCAATTTACAAAGTCTTATAGCATGGCTGTTGATGATGACTGGAATCCACAACACCTGCATATCGTGGCTTTTGTGTACGACAGCGACAGTTATGAAGTATTGCAGGCAGAAGAAGTTCCCCTTTTTGACCAGTAGAAATAAACCATTCCCTTAAATTTATTATCTTCACATCATGAACCACAAAAAACACATTATCCTGGTTGTAATGGCCATAATGTCAATGATGTCGTTGTCAGCGCAGGATTTTAAGGGCGGTGTGTGTGCCGGTCCTGTGGTGACACAATACAATGGGGACAATAAAGGCGGGTACAGTAAAATCGGGCCCAAAGCAGGTTTTTTTGTGCGCCGCATGATGCCGGGAAACTGGAATTATCAGATAGGCCTGGCGTTTGTGCAAAAAGGCAGCAAATATGAATACATTGATGATAATTCATCTTATTATGACTATTATAACTTGCGACTCAGGTATATTGAAGCCCCGCTGACTTTTCAGTATATTACCGACAAAATTGAAGTGCCCGGCCTTTTTCGGTTGAGTTTCGGAACAGACATTGCTTTTGAAATCGGGTTGGGTGCTGCTTACCTGCTCGAAGCCAAAGAAGACGATGACGGCGGCGGTTGGTTAAACGAACCCATCAGGCCGTTCAAAAAATATGATATTACAGGCCATGTGGGTGTGGCGTATTGGTTTACTCCCAAATGGGCGGTAAATTTTCGTTACAGCTACAGTGTTTTGCCTGTACGTGATCACCCGGGCGAACAAACCTGGCTGTTGGATCTTGGAGAGTACAACAACGTCCTTCATTTTACATTATATTATGCATTTTAATAAAACTGAACATATAGTTATAGCCATCACCGGTGCCAGCGGCTGTATTTATGCCAAAAGGCTGATTGAAAAACTCGAAAACACGAAAAATGCTCCCGATATCTCAATCATCATGTCTGAAGTGGCAAAACAGGTGTGGAAAACAGAGATGGGAGCGCTGCCTGAATTCAGGCACAAGATGTACCATGAAAATGATTTCATGGCGCCGTTTGCTTCAGGGTCATCCGTTGCTGATAGCATGGTAGTGATTCCCTGCACCATGGGCAGCCTCGGTAAAATGGCGCATGGCATTGCCGATAACCTTATCACAAGGGCTGCCGATGTGATCTTAAAGGAAAAAAAACAACTGATACTGGTGCCCAGGGAAACACCCTTTAACCTCATTCACATCGAAAACATGAAATTGTTGTCCCTTGCCGGAGCCACAATCATACCTGCATGCCCCTCATTCTATTCAAAGCCTGCAAACATAAGTGAGTTGGTTGATACCGTTGTTGACCGTGTGCTTGATCATCTGGGGTATGCACCGGAAAATGCAGGTCGCTGGTAGTGCCCTATGACCCGGCCATCCCAATACATGCCAGGCTGACTTTAGTGCCTTCTATGCTGAGCAGCTTTTGGGCACAGGCTTCTATGGTGGATCCTGTGGTAATCACATCGTCAACTAAAAGAACATATTTGTTTGCAAACTCATCAGGTTTTTGTACATCAAACACATTGGATACATTTTCCCAGCGGTCGTAACGGCCTTTTTTTGTCTGCGTTTTGGTAAACACTTTACGCACAAGGTTATTGGTGCTTACAGGCACATCCATTACCGATGACATGCCTTTTGCAATCATCTCAGCCTGGTTGTAACCGCGTACTTTTTGCTTATCAGGGTGCAAAGGTACAGGAATAATATAATCAATCCGTTGAAATTTGTGCGATTCTTTAAGCTCGGAACCAAGTTCACGCCCCAGAAATTCACCAATATCGGCTCGGTTTTGGTATTTCAATTTGTGAATGAGTTTGCGGTATGCGCTGCCCTTGACAAAATGGATCAAGGCTGTGGCTTGTTCAATGTTTACCCGTCCCCAAAAAACCTGAACCAGTTCATTTTCTGTGTCATCATGAAAAGAAGTGCGAGGGAGTTTTACAAGGCATTCGGTACAAAGAATTTCTTCTTGTTGCATAAGGCTTTTTCCGCATGCATCACAGACCTTCGGATACAATAAATACCAGAAATCCTGCCAGTATGTTAAGACTTTATTTTTCATTGTATCACATGCAGCCACCAACCTGAACATTCCTACTGCAACGGTAGTATTTACCTTGTCAATTCCTGAAAAACTTGTTGCAGACTCTTGGCTTTCAAATTCATAGACAATACCGTCATGTTGTTTTTTACGGCATACTGAAATAATTTTGGCCTGATATCACTTCCTGACTTGCTTTCTACCAGGTACTTATTGCCTTCAATCTTTACAGTTTTTATCACATCTTCAATGCTTTTTAGGTCTGATGCATTGACTTTTTTGTCAAATTCAACAATGACTGTAAATATATCTTTATCAGATAATGACAGCTCTGAAGCTTTATCGTCTGCAACGATTTTACCGTTGTTAATGATGATAACCCTGTCGCAAATGGCTTCAACTTCCTGCATGATGTGTGTAGTAAGAATTACCGTTTTTTTCTTTCCCAGGCGGGAAATAAGATTTCTTATTTCTACAATCTGATTGGGATCAAGCCCGCTGGTTGGTTCATCAAGAATAAGCACTTCCGGATCGTGAATGATTGCCTGGGCAAGGCCAACCCGTTGCCTGTATCCTTTCGAAAGAGCTCCGATCTGTTTCTTTATTTCTTTGGTAAGCCCTGTTAGTTCGATCACTTCATCAACCCTGCTTTTCTTATTTTTGATTTTATAAATGCCGGCAACGTAATTCAGGTATTCACGTATATACAAATCATCATATAAAGGATTGTCTTCAGGTAAATAACCAATCAGTTTCTTTACCTGTAAAGCATGCTCACTTACATCCAGATTTTCTACCTGAACGGTGCCACTTGTCGGTGGAATGCTTCCCGTTATGATTCGAATAGCAGTTGTTTTTCCGGCACCGTTGGGGCCTATAAAACCTACGATCTGACCAGTTTTTACCATAAAAGAAACCTGGTCAAGCGCCTTTTGTTTGCCGTACAATTTTGTGATGTTTTGAACTTCAATAGACATATACCGTGTTTTTAATCTGTTGCACAAATTTATTAATTCCCGTTGGATTTCTGTATCTTTAAGCTTTAAATATTGGTAAAATTTATGAAACAAAGGTATTGCATAGATTTAGCAAATTATGAACGGTTTCCTGCCAGGGTTGTAAAGCTTGGTAACATTCCGGTAGGGGGAAGTCATCCCGTTAGGTTGCAATCCATGACAAACACAAATACCATGGATTTAAAAGCAACAACAGACCAATGCAAACGTATTTTTGATGCAGGGGCAGATTTTGTCAGGATTACGACTCCCGGTATTAAAGAAGCCGAATTTTTAAGACAAATAAAGAATTCACTATACACCGATGGATATAAAAAACCCCTGATTGCTGATGTGCATTTTAATCCGAAAGCCGCAGAAATTGCTGCAGCCATTGTTGAGAAAGTCCGCATTAACCCCGGTAATTACATTGACCCCAGGGCTAAATTTATGAATCACCGTATTTCACAAGAGGAATATGATCTGGAGCTCGAACGCATGCACAAGAAATTGCTTCCCCTCATTCGGATATGTAAAAAGCATGGAACAGCCATTCGCATTGGTAGTAACTTTGGGAGCTTGTCTGACCGCATTATGAGCAGGTATGGAAATACCCCCGAAGGCATGGTAGAAGCCGCTATGGAGTTTTACCACATTTTCAGGGCAGAAGCATTTGACAAGTTGATATTATCCATGAAAGCAAGCAATCCCCGTGTTATGGTAGAAGCAAGCAGGCTTTTGAATGCCAGGATGATGGAAGAGGGCGTCTGTTTTCCTCAGCATTTGGGTGTAACAGAAGCCGGCGAAGGCAAAGAAGGGCGCATGCGTTCTGCAGTGGGAATTGGAGCATTGTTAGCAGATGGCATCGGACATACCGTCAGGGTTTCATTAACAGAACCCCCTGAAAAAGAAATTCCCGTAGCACAAGCATTGGTGGATGTGTTTCAAAAGAAACAAACAGGCATTACACGCCTGCCTGTTTATGCTCCTGAATACGATACGTTCGAAGGTGTGGACAGAAGCAAGTTGCCTGATTTGTATGATAAAACCGTTGTAGCGGCCGATCTTCGTAAATTCAAAAGCATAACAGAAAAAACACTCAAAGCACTGCATTTTACATTCGATAATAAGGCACAAATATGGAAATCCGGCAAATGCAGCCCCGAAATGCTGATTGTCAAACCGGAAAGCATTTCAGAACTGAACGCAGAAGCATTTATCCTGTGCGAAAAGGCTGATATGAAGACATCTTCCGGGGATGCTTCCCTTGTTAAAGCAGAAAATTTGAATAATAACAACAAACCAGATATTATTGAATGTACTTATGATGCATTGGATGAAAAAGAACTGGAAGAAAGTTTAAATAGCCATGAGCCTGCTGTGCTTTTGATTACAAATTCTGACCACCCTGTTAGTGAAGTGCGAAGTTTTATAACCCGGCTGCAAAACCGCGCTGAAAAAACACCGGTGCTTCTAAAACTCAACAAAAAAATCAAAAATGCCACAGCCCTGGCTGCAGAATACGGCGCTATCCTTGTCGAAGACAGAATGGCGGGAGTGGTTTATGAACCGGAAGGAAAAAATATTGCAGAAGCGAACGATGCCGTATTTGAGTTGTTGCAAGCGGCAGGAATTCGTCGTTTCAAAGTTGAATTTATTTCATGTCCCGGATGTGGCCGTACCCTGTTTGATCTTGAAAAAACCACCAGCGTTATAAAAAAGGAGTTTGGACACCTTGATGGCCTTAAAATCGCAGTTATGGGGTGCATTGTCAACGGCCCCGGCGAAATGCTGGATGCTGATTACGGTTACATCGGAGCGGGGAAAGGAAAAATCAGCTTGTTTAAAGGACAAATTCCCGTTGTGAAAAACATTCCGGAGGAGCAGGCTGTTGAAGCCATGAAAACACTGCTTAAAGAACACAACGACTGGAAAGAACCATAAACACAACGTGGAACATAAAAGACACAACACATGAGATATCCGTCAATACCTGAATTGTTCAAAAAAAACCGTCAAAAATTATTTGAAACCATGCAAACCGGAGAAACGGTAATTGTTGTTTCCAACGTAAATTACCCGCGCAATGGGGATCAGTATTATCATTTCCGGCAGGATTCTGATTTCTTTTGGCTTACCGGCATAGATCAGGATTGGTCATACTTGATCATGCATAAAGATATTGATGCTGTGTTGCATGAAGCGCTGGTGATTAAAGAAACCAATAAAAAGATACGTTTGTGGGACGGCCCCAGGCTTGATAAAAAACAAGCATCCCTGGCGAGTGGAATACAAAATGTCCAATGGATGGATGAATTAGAACCATTGTTGAAAAAACACATCAACAAAAGCAGAAAAATAAGCATTAACCTGCATGAAACCAGAAAAATCAATACCGTCATTAAAACGCCGGGCAAATTATTTTATGATCAGTTTTCTTCAATTTTCAGCGCATCGGGGAAATACATTGGAGATGCCAGTCCCCGGATACATGAGTTGCGTGTAGTAAAAGAACCTGAAGAGATTGATCTTATCCGCAAAGCCATTGACATTACACATCATGCGTATCTTTCTGTATTGCACAACCTAAAGCCGGGGATGACAGAATACCAGGTTGAAGCTACCCTGCGGTATGAAATGCAAAATCACGGTGTTGCTTACATGAGTTTTGCGCCGATTATTGCTGCCGGTGAAAATGCTTGTATCCTGCACTATACCAATAACGATAAAACCTGCGAAGACGGGGAATTGTTGCTTATGGATTTTGGGGCGGAATATTCACTTTATCCGTCAGATTGCTCACGGACAATACCGGTAAACGGCAGATACACAGAACGGCAAAAGCAAATATATGAAGCAGTGCTTGAAGTGTATTACGATGCGATGAAATTGTTTAAGCCGGGGAATACCATCAACAATATCAACAAAGAAACCGGTAAAATAATGGAAGAAAAGTTGCTGGAAATCGGACTGTTAACAAAAAATGATATCCAATCTGCTACCGGAGATGACCCTGCTTATAAGCTTTATTTTCCTCATGGCCTTACCCATTTTATTGGCCTGGATGTACATGACGTGGGTGAGAAACATCAACCCTTAAAGCCGGGTATGGTATTGAGCTGTGAGCCCGGTATATACATTAAGGATGAAGGCATAGGGGTACGCATCGAAACCGATGTGCTCATCACAGAAGATGGATGTGAAGACCTGATGGCAGATTTTCCGGTCAGTGTCGAAGAGATTGAAAATAAAATGAACGCATAACAAAAAGAGGCATTGCAGGAATAAAAATTATTTATAATTTTGTCATCACGAGTCATTAGCTCAGTTGGTTTAGAGCGCTTGCTTGACAGGCAAGAGGTCACTGGTTCAAATCCAGTATGACTCACAAAAGTACCTCTCAATGTTGTCTTTTTTTTGAATTAACCAATAAGGCAAGAGGTCACTGGTGAATTTATCAGGCGCAGCATAGCGGAGACTGAAATCCAGTATGACTCACAAAAATGATGTTAAAAAGATTGCTTTTTTAGGCCCCAAAAAACATTTAATGTTTTCAGTTTTCGTTTCACCAGTTCCTTCCTTTTACGAAGAGAAGTCGAATTGAATCTTTATTAAGCAGCAGAGAAAACATTTGTCAGAGGTCAATAATTTGCCGATTTATCATTAATTTAGCAACCAATAAAACAGACAGTTTTATATGCAATTTAAAGATATCATAGGCCAGTCGTTGATAAAAAAGCAATTAATACACACGGTAAAAACCGGCCGGATAAGCCATGCTCAATTGTTTTTTGGGCCTCCTGGCGTTGGAAAACTCCCGTTGGCCATAGCTTTTTCACAATACCTTACATGCGAAAACCCATCTGATACTGACAGTTGTGGAGTATGCCCTTCGTGTAAAAAAATTGAAAAATTTGTTCATCCCGACTTGCATTTTGTGTTTCCTGTTGTAAAAGGAGATAACAAAAAGCCGGTAAGTGACAGTTACATTGAACAATGGCGTGATACCCTCATCAACAAACCCTATTTTACCTTTCAACAGTGGCTTGAAAAACTGGAAAGCCAGAACAAACAAGCAAGTATTTATCGAGATGAAGCCACTGAGATTATCCGCAAACTCAGTTTAAAAACCTATGAATCTGAATTTAAAGTGATGATTATCTGGTTGCCGGAAAAAATGAATAAAACAGCAGCAAACAAGCTGCTTAAGATGATTGAAGAGCCCCCTCCCAAAACGGTATTCCTATTGATATCTGAAGACGCCAACAATGTTTTATCAACGATATTTTCGCGCACTACCCCGGTAAAAATCCCTGCTATTGATACGGAAGAACTGGCAAATTACTTGTCAGACAAATACAATGTTGATCATGCAGAAGCCATTACCATCAGCCGGATGAGCAGGGGGAACCTTGCAGAAGCCCGGAATCATTTTGAGGTCTCCGGTGCACGTCAGGAACATCTGGATAAAATAAAAACATGGCTTCCCGCAATGATAAATAAAAATATAGCTGAGTGCATAGAATGGGCTGATAATACCGGCGCACTAAGCCGTGAAATACAAAAAAGTATTTTGATCTATGCATTGCGCTTTTTCAGGGAAATGCTTATGATACGCACAAAAAGCCGGAGTTTGAGTTTTTTGACAAAAGATGAAATTGATTTTGCAGGAAAAACATCAAAACAGGTCAATTTAAAAAAGATTCATAACATCCAGGAACACATAGAAACTGCACATTATCATATTGAACGCAATGGAACATCCAAAATTATTTTATTGGATTTAAGTTTCAATCTGATTCGGTTGATTCAAAAATAAGTGTTAACTTTGAATCGTATTTGCAACCCCTAAAGTGATGTAAGATGATTAAAAGCAGAGAGTTAGAGCACGGATGCAGGGTTTGCGAGATTGATGAAAGCGCCAACGAATTCAATATAGCTCATGGTTGTTATAAATTAGATGTTTACGATTGGTTAAAAGATACTCCGCAAACGCCACATCCCTTTAATATAGCAGAAGTACGGTTTAAGAACACACGAAAAGCTTATTTTGATAATGTCAATGGTTTGCCGCTGCGCATTGGTGATGTTGTTGCGGTAGAAGGCTCTCCCGGCCATGATATTGGCATTGTTTCCCTGACCGGCGAACTGGTAAAAAATCAACTGAAAAAAAAGCAAATACCTTTTGATGCAGAATTCAAAAAAGTGTATCGTAAAGCCAAAGCTGCCGACATAAAAAAGTGGAAAGAAGCCGTTGAATTGGAAATCCCCACCATGCTAAGAACAAGGGAGATGATTAAAAACCTCGGGCTTGATATGAAACTCGGCGATGTAGAATTCCAGGGAGATAAAACTAAGGCCATTTTTTATTACATCGCTGAAGAGCGTGTTGATTTCAGAGAACTGATAAAACTTATGGCTGATGAATTCCGCATACGTGTTGAAATGAAACAAATTGGTGACAGACAGGAGGCCGGCAGGCTTGGAGGCATTGGCCCTTGTGGTCGCGAATTGTGTTGCACCACCTGGTTGTCGGATTTTAAATCGGCAACCACACACGCTGCCAGAACACAGGAGCTTTCTCCCAACCCACAAAAGCTGGCAGGGCAATGCGGGAAACTAAAATGTTGCATCAATTATGAATTGCCCGTTTATCAGTACGAAAGAAAACAATTTCCGAATCAACACCTTTCCCTTAAAACAAAACAGGGAAACGCCAGGCATGTGAAAAATGATATTTTTAAACACCTGATGTATTATGAAATCATTGTCGATAATGCACCCGTTCTTACTGCCTTGCCTATTGAAAGGGTTAAAAAAATCATTGAACTTAACAAACAAAACATCCTTGTTGATAACCTGATTGACCCGGAATCAGTAATAAACACACAAAATGTTACCGATGAGGTAGATTACAAGAGTGATTTGAATCAGGGAAAAATCAACAGGTTTGAAGATAAAAAATCAAAACACAACCGGAAAACAAAATATAAATACCGGAAAAAAAGAGGAAATCATAAACCCGGGAACCAGAAAAACAAAGTATAAAATGAAAAAACAGAAATTAGTGGTTTTAAGCATGGTGTTATCTCTGTTTCTGCTTCAGGCATGTGATAACAACACCGTGTATAAGCAATACAAAAATATACCGGATAAAATATGGGACAGGAATTTTCAACCTGTGTTCAATGTTGAAATAGACGACCCCGATGATACTTACAATATTTACCTTCATGTACGAAATGCGAGCATATATCCTTATTCAAACGTTTGGATATTTATGCATTCCACCACCCCCACCGGAGAATCTTCCAATGATACCGTAGAATTTATCCTGGCCGATAAATCCGGGGAATGGAAAGGCGAGGGCATGGGAGACATCTGGGATAATGAAATGTTATGGAAAAGGCATCATTCCTTTCCCCAAAAAGGCGAATACACTTTCAGGATGGAACAGGCCATGCGTGTTAAAAAATTGCCGGGAATCATGGATGTTGGCATCACTGTAAATAGGGTTGAAAAAAAATAAGCATTTTCCGTGGGTAAAAATAAATTACAACGTTTTAAGGAAAACGAAAAGTTTCCCCATGTTATTCAGCCGGGTAATCAGGATTTGTTAAACAATCGCGTGAAAATTAAGGGAAAGTGGAACGCTACACTCTTCAAAAATGATAACCCACTGGTGCTTGAACTTGGCTGCGGAAAAGGGGAATATGCAGTAGGCCTGGCAAAATTGACCCCGGATAAAAACTTTATTGGAATTGATATCAAAGGAGCCCGCTTATGGCGTGGTGCTAAAGACTCGTACGAAACAGGGATGAAAAACGTGGCATTCCTCCGCATCCGGATTGATTTTATCCATACCTGTTTTGTTCAGAATGAAGTGGATGAAATCTGGTGTACGTTTTCAGATCCTCACAGGGGCAGGCGTAAAAGCATCACCAAACGGCTGACATCATCAAGGTTTTTAAAACATTATCAATCCATTTTAAAACACAATGGCATCATACATCTGAAAACAGACGACCCCGTGTTGTATGCCTATACGCTGGATATGATAAGGCATAACAAGCTGCCGCTCGTCTATGATGTTCCCAACATTTACGATGGCGATCATTCTGACGTTGTGCCTACCATAAAAACCCATTATGAAAAAAAGTGGCTTGAAGCAAAACGCATCATCAGATACATCCGGTTTAGATTACCACAGAATATTGAACTTACAGAACCCGCCATAGATGAAAAGCGTGAAGGATTTATATCATAACGATTTTTTTGAACGGGTATATCACGTTGCACGCCAGATACCTGAATCCAGGGTAACCACTTATGGCCTTATTGCAGCATATCTGGGATCCCCGCAAGCCGGCAGGATGGTGGGATGGGCGATGAACAATGCTCACAATGCAGAGCCACCTGTACCTGCACACCGGGTGGTTAACCGCAACGGCGTACTGACAGGCAAACATCATTTCGGCGGGGAACATGTCATGGAGGACCTTTTGAAAAGCGAAGGCGTTACCGTTGTTAACGATAAAATTGTTGATTTTGAAAAATACCTGTGGTATCCACGAAAAAGTTTATAAATATGGTTCACTGCAAATTTTGTGCAAGCGAGGGCAGAGCCGAACCTGTTCGAGCTTTGCCCTCGCTTGCACAAAATTTCAGTGTACTACCGTTTCTGAAATTATACCGTCACGCTATCAACATATAATGCATTGTTGATAGGATGGTGGTATAAAAGCGTTTTTTTGAGGATGCTTTTAGTACATTTTTTAAGATTTTAAAAGCTTTTCAGTCTGATTCTTCGTAAATTTGCTGCCCATGGTTAAAAATCTTTACATAAAAGTAGTTTACTGGGTACTGGGGTGCAGCTTTTTATTGTTGTTTTCATGCGCAAAACAGGGTAGCCCCAGTGGCGGGCCCAAAGATACGGAAAGTCCGGAGGTAACAGATGCTGAGCCTCAGAGTGGAACTGTGAATTTTGATCAGGATCATTTTGACATTCAATTTAATGAATACGTTCAGCTCAATAACATTCAGCAAAACCTTATTGTATCGCCTCCGTTTTCCAAAAAACCGGAAGTAAAACTAAGGGGAAAAGCCATACGCGTTGTGTTGCCGGAAAAACCCCAACCCAATACCACGTACAGTTTTACTTTTTTGGACGCCATTTCTGATATAACGGAAAGAAACACCATAAAATCCCTGGTTTATGCTTTTTCCAGCGGGCCTGAAATTGACTCCTTACGGGTTTCTGGTGCGGTGAAAGATGCATTTACCGATGACCCCGTTGCCGATGTGTATGTTATGTTACACAGCAACCCTGCCGATTCGATGTTCCGGAAACATGTTCCCGATTACCTTACCAAAACCAATGAGCAGGGGAAGTTTAAGTTTTTTTATCTGTCTCCCGGCGCATATAAAATTTATGCCCTTGATGATGCCAACTATTCCAGCACCTTTGATCAGCCAAATGAAAACATTGCTTTTCTGGACAGCCTCATTGTTCCCGGAGTAGAACCGGAAAAAGATAGTGCCGACAGCATCATCGGTTACAATTATTTTCCTGATGGCCTTAAACTGCGCTTATTTGAACAGGCAAAATATTTACAATTTCTCAAGGCCAACGAAAGGCCACAATCAAATCAAATCCAAATTTTCTTTGAACATCCTCAGGATTCTATCCTTAACTGGCATTCCCCTGAATTTGACAGTTCGCAGGTAGTAACTGAAGCATCAGAATACAATGACAGCATTGTCTTTTGGCTTACCGATACAAGTTTGTGCAGAAAAGACAGCCTTCAAATTATCATTGATTATTACAGTAAGGTTGACAGCATTGGCTGGACAACCGACAGCCTGATGATGACCAGTAAGTCAGACTTTGATGAAGAAAAACTGGATGTGGATGTAAACCTGGAAAAAAGTGAGCTTAATTACTGGGAAATGCCTGAAATTACCATAAAATCTGTTATTAATAAAATAAACTCTGACTCAATACATTTGTTTCATCGTATCAACGACAGCGTAAAAAAAGCAGTTGATTTTGATATCGAGCGTATAAATAAACGGCGTTTCCGGATAAACGCAAAGTTCACGCAGGGAAAAAACTATGCCCTTGTATTTGACACCATAGCCATCGAAGATGTTTTGTACAGGCACAACGACAGCACTGCCTATGAATTTTCTGTGAACGAGGAGGGCGATTTTTCAACCCTCAAAGTATCCATTCCGGGAACAGATTCCGGCTGGTATTGTGATTTGCTTCAAAATGATAAAACGCTTAGGCGCAAAACCATTTGTGACGATGGTACATTTACCATGCAGCACCTAGTCCCGGGGTCATACCAATTGAGGCTTGTCAGGGATATAAATAAAAACCGTAAATGGGATACCGGCGATTTTGACAAAAAACAACAACCCGAAAAGGTATGGTATAAGGCTGAAAAAATTGAATTGCGGGCAAACTGGACGCAGGAAACAGAATGGCATGTGTTTGAGGAACACTATGAAGAAAAAAACAATGAATAAAAAGAAAGTATTAATCATTTCATATTACTGGCCACCATCAGGAGGCATTGGCGTTCACCGTTGTCTGAAATTTGCTAAATACCTCAGGGATTTTGGCTGGGAACCGGTGGTGTATGCACCCCAAAATGCAACTTATCCGTATGTTGATGAAAGCAATGTTAAAGATATTCCCGAAGGCATCACCATCCTGAAAAAACCGATCAGGGAACCGTTTAACTTGTTTAAAAAATTATCGGGCAGAAAAAAAAACGACTCGGCCAATCCGGTGTATGTACGTGACAAAAAACATGGGTTGATCGACAAGTTGGCTATATGGATTCGTGGAAATTGGTTTATTCCCGACGCCAGGGCATTGTGGATCCGCCCGTCAGTGCGGTTTTTAAAAAAATACCTGAAAAAACACCCTGTTGATGCAATTCTTACTGATGGCCCACCGCATACCAACACCGTGATTGGATGTAAATTATCACAAGCTACCGGTATTCCATGGCTAGCTGATTTTCAGGATCCCTGGACACAGGTGGATTATTACAACATGTTGAAAATAGGGAAAAGAGCCGATAAAAAACACCACAAACTGGAACAGGAAACATTCCGGACTGCTTCAAAAATAACCATAGCTAGTCCCACGTGGGCAAAAGATATGGAAGCCATTGGGGCGAAAAATGTGGATACCGTTTTCTGGGGATACGATGAAGATGATTTCCCTGATCAGTTTCCCCCACCAGATGATACATTCAGCATTGTACATGCCGGATTATTAGGTTATGACAGACGACCCGATACGTTGATAAAACTTTTGGGTAAGCTGAAAAACGAAAACCAGGAATTTGGCCGCTTGCTGAAAATTAAATTTGCCGGAAATGTGGATTATGCCATCACAACTATGATCAAAAATGCAGGCCTGAATGAAAATTACGAAACCTTAGGCAATATCCCCCGTCCCCAAGCGCTTGATATGACGCTCAGGGCACAAATGTTGCTGCTGCCGTTAAACATAGCTAAAAATGTTAAAGGCAGGATCCCCGGCAAATTGTTTGAAAACTTACGGGCACAAAAACCCATTCTGTGCCTTGGCCCTGCCGACAGTGACGTGGCAAAAATCATTTCTGAAGCCAAAGCCGGGACAACCTGTGCTTACGATGATGAAGCATGTTTAAGGGAGTTTATTTTAAAACGCTTTGATTTATTTACTCATGGCAAAAACCAAATCAAAACCGGAAATATTGAAAAATATTCCGTCAGAAATCAGGTGAAAAAGCTGGCTGGTTTTTTGAATCAAATTGCTTAACGAAAAATATTTAAAAAATTCATTTCTTCTTGCGAGTGTAATTTGACTTGCCTGAGTTGATAATCTTTACAAGAATCTTTAATTTTGACACATGCATAGGTTGTATGATGATAATTAAAACGGATTTTACTTACACAACCTCCTGGCTATCAACCATAAGCTTCATATTTTTTAACAAATGTAGCAACTAATCCATAATTTTTATCAACAAT
>CAZGPW010000210.1:0-4900 GCA_964527535.1 uncultured Bacteroidales bacterium | reverse complement strand
ATATGTACTATTTCTTAAAACATAGACATTTCATAAGTAACCGATTTTAACCATTATTAACATTTATTAACCGTTGTTAACCGTTCAGTTTACAAATTTTAAACCGTTGCGACATTGCGACTTTGCGGTGAGGAGTTACTTTTGCTGACACTGATTAGTTACAAATAAATAGGTATGAGATCAATCTAAAAAGTCAAAAATAAGAGAAATGCCACACCCTTGTACCTACCCGGAGCATGACGGTAAAAGCACTAAGACACCAAGCCCCACAAAGAAAAGAACAGAATTGTAATGTTTTACACTTTGTGATGCTTTGTGTCTTCTCTTAATGGCAAGGTATTGACTTTTTAGACTGAGCACAGTATTATAAAAATAATACACTACAGGCAACGAAACATTAAAAACATGTGTCTAATCAACGTATTTAATGACAAAGTTTTGAGAAATGCATATTTTGTTGTAATATTGTATAAGCAAAAATTTAACCGTAATGAATATGAAAAGAATTGGCTTACTGACAGTTATAATAACAGTATTTGTTTTTATAACCGCTCCTTTATCCTCACAGAACAAACAAAATGAAGGGTTTGTTATCAACGTTAATGACGTTTCTGATCTTTTTGTGGAAAAAGACAACGATATCATGATGATAGAAACATTTTATTTGGAAAATTTTCCCGAAGAGAAAAGCTCCAAGCCTTTGCATGAAAAAATTAATCAGATGGACAATGTGGTGAAATTTGGAATTGCAAGCAGTTCAGAAAAATACAGTAATCAAAGAAGGTGTTACCTTAAATTGAGAAAATCAAATTATTCACAAACCTTTAAAAAAGTACTGAACGCTATCCCCGTGGAATCCATTATTGAAAACGGTGAACACATAAGCATTGACCAATGCATTGAAAAGATTAACGATAAAAGATAAACATATAATATTATGCAAAAGATAAAACAGACAATAACAGGACTTTTATTGATATTACTGATTTCAGGCATTAATATCAATGGTATTTTTGCGCAAATAACGGCTCCCAACGCCAACGATTCATTTGCAACGGATTATAGTTCGAGCTACATCAATGCCGGGGGTGAAAATGATTTGGTTTTCGTGTTCTGCGGTGATCAGGATGAACCGGATGTCGGCGAACTGGAAGTAGAAAACGCTTCAGGGTGCAGTGTAACCTGGTATGAATTTGACGGCGTTAGTTATCAACCCATGGGCATAACAGGTGTCACAGCCAGTGGGCTTACATCCGGAGGTTATATGGCTCAGGTTGATTGTTCCGGAAACGTTACGTGCTACCGTGCCTGGGTATGGGTTAACCAAACCTTTGTGGATGTAGAAGAAATCGATCCCAGTTGTGAAGAATTTACCCTGCATGGCGAAGTGGAAGCACTGGATACGGCGTTTGATATAGTGGACCCTCCGGGAATGAATTTTGAGGTGGATGAAGAAACTGAAATACTGGTTTGCTTCTGGGCTGATCACACGTATGTGTCTGATATTGGATTTTACCTTAAAGCTCCCGGACATGAAACAGATGAACCTGAATACCCGGTTAATCTGGATGGAAATCACGCTGTGGTTGAATTGTTGCCTCCGGTTTCCAATTGGGGTGATAATACATCTACGGGGAGCACAAGTATTCCTGCCTCTGCCCTGGATTGTGATAATCCCGATGATGTCAACACCGTTTGCCAGAGTGGAAACAATGTAGAGAATTTTTGTTTTTCTTCACAATATGATGCCGGAGAACCTACACTGACTCCTTGTGTTTGTGATATGTCAGTGCCCTTAACAGGAACTTTTGCTTCCGTCGGGCCATGGGATGCCATTTATGGTTACAACGCCGGAGATGATGGCTGGGTAGTGCAGATTTATGATTGTGAAGAATATGATTATGGGTCACTGAATCAGGTCATTATTAGCTTCACATCCGATACAGAATGTGGAGAAACATCATTTATTTATGATTCAGGGGATATTTCAGGTTTACCAAGTTCGGAAATCAACGATAATTCATGCGATGCGGCAACGGCGTCATATTTTATTGTGCCGCCTGAAGACCCGCCCGGAGCCTATACAGTAACCTCATCCATTTCTGAATATCATTGGACATGTGATAATACATCTTTTACATCCACGGATTTGAATCCTACTTTAACACCGGGAACATCCGCTTATCCTACCGAAACAAGCAATTTTTCACTTCACGTAACAGAAACCATTGATGTTCCGGGCTCCCCGTCATGTGAACAAACGGATACTGAAGAATTTATTACACTTCCGGCAGATGCTACCATTTCACCTATTGCGCCCCTGTGCGCTGATGATTCTCCTGTACAGATTGAAGTGGCTGACCAGGGTGGTGAATTTTCTGTTGGAGCCGGGACTGATCCCGATGCTATACAGAATGGGATTTTTTACCCTGATATTGCAGGCCCCGGCACGCATGATATTTATTATGAAATTTCAGAACCATGCGCTGATGATGATCATATAGAAGTCATTGTGTATGAAAATATTTTTATTGAAAACATTTCGGATAACGTGTGCGATGCAGCCGATGAAAATTACACCGTCTCATTTGATGTTGTCAACCAGGATGGTAACCCGACAACTTTTCAGGTCAACGATGGTGGTGGCTTTGTTGAATATACCGGCAGTTATTCTGAGGACTTTCCCTCTCCGAGCAATTATAACTTAACGGTAACCGATCTTCACAATTGTGATAATATTATCCTTGAAGGATATACAGATTGTGGGTGTACAACCTACGCCGGAACCATGAGTTCCCTGCAAATGGTGAATTTATGTGAAGGAGAATGTACAGGCGGAGCAGTTGCTCACGAGGGAAATCAGGACCTTGATGGCAACGATGTTTTTGAATTTATTATCCATGATGGCTCTGAATATCCTGCTGATGGGACATCCATCATTGCCAGAAACTCCACCCCTGATTTTTGTATGACCGGTGGAATGACATATGAAACAACCTATTACGTTTCTGCTATATGTGGAAACGAAGAAGGCACAACAGGACATGTCGTTAGCGATCCATCATCAGATCCTTGTTACAGTCAGGCAACAGGAACACCGGTGGTGTGGCATGAAAATCCGGTTGTGACCATTGACGAAAGCAATGTATCTGTCTGTGGTCTTACCGTTGATCTCACCGGTTCTGTACCCAATTCAGGTATGGGCACCTGGACTTCCGATTCAAGCTTTAATGCCATCAGCGGAACAACAATTCATGACAATGAAATATCTATCCTGGCAGGAGATGGATATGGTGAATATACCTTTACATGGGAAGTGGATAACAACCAATGCGTAGGGTCCGATGATGTAAGTGTAATTTTTAATCAAACACCAAATGCTTATGCAGGTAACGATACTACCGTGTGTGGAAGTTCTGTAGAACTAAATGCTGAATACAGTATTTCAGGATCAAATGGACAATGGAGCGCTGATGGCATAAATTTTTCGCCACAATCATCCCCGAATACCACGGCTTCTTTAAATACTGGAAATTATGGAACTTATATACTTACATGGACAGAATCAAATATGGACTGTTCAGATGACGATTATCTTTCTGTAACATTTGTGGAACAACCACAGCCTACTTTCACTAACGACAGTAACCAAACATGCGGTTTAACATTCGACTTACACGTTAACAATGTTATGGGAGAAGGGGTATGGACAGCCTACGAAGATGGAACCCAAATTTATCCAACTTTTGATGAGGACACATCTCCTAATACAACAGTAACTATTAATCAATATTCAGGGCATTCCAGTACCATTGATTTTCAATGGGAAGAAACCAATAATGCTTATGGCCTCCAATGTACAAACACAGCAACCACTACCATAACTTTTTTCGAAGAACCTTTTGCCAGTGTTGGCGATTCAGATTTTGCCGAGGTTTGTGGCAATCAATATACGTTTGATGCAGACACAACAGGTTACGGATGGGCTTATGGGAAATGGATTTCCAAAGAAATTGGAGTTACTGGTTGGAATCCGGATAATACCATTCCTGATCCTACAGTAACCATTCAACCCGGTTCTTTTGGCGATTCAGCTCATGTAGAAGCCCAATTTATCTGGAGAATGGCAAGTGATTCAATAGGCTCCGGAGGATGTACTGATCTGGATACAATAACAGTAGCTTTTTACAAAAAACCAAACGCTAATGCAGGTAATGATGATGAGGTTTGTGGTTTGCAATATGAGCTTGAAGCATTTTTTGATTTGCCGGAAACCGATGGGTATAGCCCTTATGGCTACTGGTCAGCGTATAACGATGAAAATCCGGGAACTGCAAGTTTCGGTAATAACGAAAATCCAAGTACAGTAGTTAATGTCAGTCAACCTGGCACCTATTATTTCATTTGGAGAGAAAATAATTCATTCCGCCCTAGCTGTAATGACAGAGACACCGTCACGATCATATTCAAAGAAAAACCTGTTATTTCTGCCGGCGATGATTTTGATGTGTGCGGTCAAGAAACCTATTTAGATGGTGTTTCTGCCGGGTTTTCCGGAAACTGGTTACCTGTCTCTGGCGCAGATTATGATGATGTTAATGATCCGGGTACATTTATTGGCTATCATGCAGGATACGGACCGGTGGATTTTATATGGCAGGAATCCAACGATGAATGTACAAGCCAGGATACCGTTACTGTTACCTTCTGGCGTAAACCAACTGCCGAATTGGCTATGGACCCGGAAGACACTGCTGTTTGCGGACGACTTTTCAACCTGCGTGCCGAAAATCCCGGCAGTGGCGTTAATGGTAATTGGATTGCTGAACCAAGCAACAGCGTGGATTTCCAGGATCAGGATTATAATGACATGGTAGAAGTGACCTATTATGGGTATTAT
>CAZGPW010000209.1:0-3485 GCA_964527535.1 uncultured Bacteroidales bacterium | reverse complement strand
TCCCCTCATCACCTTTCCATTTTCCCCTATTCTTTTCAAGGCCGTATATGATGCGCATGCCTTTCAATGGTTTGTTTTTTAATTTGCCGGGGCATTCGGTGCATTTGGCATTTGGGTCTTTGTTTTCGATGAGTTTAACAATTTCACCGTAAAGTTTCCCATCATCTTTATACACTTTCACAATGGACTTAACATTCCCGGTTTCATCATCAATGGTTTTCCACAATCCTTCTACCGACTGGGCGCTCATAAAAAGCGGGACAACAATCAAACTTAAGATCAAACTAAATTTTTTCATACTATTTTCTTTTCTTTGGTCGCAAAATACAAAAAAAATTAAAAAGGCAGGAAATGTCCGTTAAAAAAAATGGTTCTACTGTTATTTTAATGGGTTATGATTAACCGGCTGTTTACCTGATCTGTTTTGTAATACCATTAGGTTTAAATGTTGCCGTTTCAAGGCAGGTGTAAATTATCTTTTCTATGTGAGCTTATGTGACCTTACTGTGGTTCAAAAAATCTGGAAACATTTCAGGATGGAACCACATAGGTACAGTAGAACACATAGAAATTCACATAGGATTAGTAATAAAAACCTTCCGCCTAATCATTTAATATTATAAGGCAGAATACCGTAAATAGATTTTACATTTTGATATTTAAAATATTTTCAGAGCTACTCTACGTCTTCTTTGGGTAGCTCCACGGTAGCTTTTTCAATGCCTGTCAGGCTTTTTGGCGGAAAATTGGTTGTAGAACCTTATTTTTCCAAGGTGGGTTAAAGCTTTACCCATTAAAATAACAGTAGAACCAAAATATTTGAATTTATTAAGGGTGATTGATCCGGGTTGCCGGAATTATTTGTTTGCCCATTCCTGCCGGAATAACGAAACCTGTCACTGTCAGACACCTGCCTGATCAAACCGGTGGCATTATTTTATCATTTTATGAAACTGCTCTATGTTTTTTTGACTTCCTTGTACATACAGTATGTCACCCAGTTTTAAAACATGGTCAGGACTAACGTTCTCCAACATTTTATTATTCCTTTTGATACCCAAAATATTAATACCATACTCAGCCCTGAGGTTTAATTTTTTAAGTGGTTTGCCTAAAAACCTATTGCTGTCGGAATTTATTCTTAAACAGGTAATGTTAAAATCTGCCAGGTTGCTTGGTTTATATGTTTTTGGCCGTTTTAAATTTCCTTTAAATAATTGGTAATTATCAGCCCTGACCGTTTCGATAATTTGATCAATTTCGTCTTCAGGAACGAGAAAATTCTGAAGAACCCGGGAAAATATTTGGACTGATGTTTCAAACTCTTCAGGGATTACTTCATCTGCACCTAATGCCAACAGTTCTGTTGTTTCTTTCACGTATCTTGTTCGCACCACAAGGCAAAGCGAATCGGAAAGTAAACGTATATTTTTCACAATTGTTTTGGTTGCAGAATTGTCAGAAATGGCAATCACTGCTGCCCTGGCATTTGATATATCTACAGTTTTCAAAATATGATCTTGCGTTGCATCCCCAAATACTATTGGTAAACCTTTGGCTTTTTCACGCTTCACCGTTTCAGCGTTCATTTCAACAACCACAAAGGGAATGTTGCTTGATAATGCAGCTTTTGCCAGGTTGCTACCATTAATACCATATCCGATTATTACTAAATGGTTTTCTATGTTTTCACCTGGAGTTTCTTCCAAATTGCTTTTATTGTTAAAACTTGCACCAAATCCTAAGTTTTTAGAGACTACGATAAACCTGTTTGCAATTTTTTCTGAAAATATGATCACAAAGGGTGTTAATAACATTGATACTATTGAGACAGCAAGAAAATATTGATTTGTTTGAGCGGTGAGGAGGTTATACTCAATGCCAACCTTAGAAAGAATAAAAGCAAATTCCCCAACCTGAAACAATGCCAGGCCTGTTAAAAGTACTGTTCTTATCGGGTGTCCAAGAATTGCCACTGCAAAGGAAACAATGGAAGCCTTGACAACAAAGACAATCAGCACCAGGAGCAGAATAACCGGAACGTTTTCAATAAAAAAACTCAAGTCAAGTAACATGCCCACAGAAACAAAAAAGAAACTGGTAAACAGTTCTTTAAATGGAAGGATAATGCTGGTTGCCTGATGACTGTATTCCGATTCGGAAACAATAAGCCCTGCCAGAAATGCACCTAATGCCAGTGACAATCCAGCTTTTGAGGTAAGAAAAGCTACCGCAAAACATATTGTGATGGTAACCAAAAGAAAAAGTTCTTTGCTGTTAGTTTTGGCAACAGCATGCATCAACCGGGGCACAATGTATTTAGCGCTTACAAATGTTATAGCAAGTACAACTACGGATTTAAATATCAGGGCAAGGATACTGCCAACCATTTCTGTTGAATCACCGGCAATTAAAGGAGTAACCAGCATCATAGGTACTACAATGATGTCTTGAAAAATCAGAAATGCCAGGGCGTTTCTACCATGAGGGGCTGAAATAACCTGTCTGTCTTGTAATGTTTTTAGCACAATGGCGGTACTGGATAATGAGAAAAGAAAGCCGATAAACACAGCTTCGTTCCATGAATTCTCCAGAAAATAATAAACCAAACCTGCAACAACAATGGTTAAAACAACCTGTAAAAAGCCACCAATAAAAACCGTTTTCCTAATGGAAACTAATTGTTTTATTGATAGCTCCATCCCAATCACAAAGAGCAACAGGATAACCCCAATTTCTGATAATATCTCCACTTGTTCAATGGCTTTAATAAGGCTCAATCCATAAGGGCCAATTATCACTCCTGTGAGCAAAAACCCGATGATGGAAGGCAGCTTAAGCCGCTGAAGCACAAAAACTATAAGGGCGGAAAAGCCTAATAGAATAAGTATATCATTGAGTAAAGGAAAATGCATTTTTTTTCTTTGTCCAAAAATATAAAATTTTTCTAAGATTTATGGTTCGTGAGGACATAATTACGAGGTGATAACAGCAGAAATTTAAACCATGGACATAACAGTTTACCCCGGGAATCGTATAAATAAAGTACACAACTTTATTATTGGGAAAAGCCATGGTATTTTTTGGTGATAAAAACCGGGATGAATTACGGGATTACTGCTATAGCGATTGAGCAAATTTTATAATACAGCATAAGATTGTATTTTGTTCTTAATCTCTTACATTCAACCACATACAACATCAACCACTTTGTTAACCCAACCCGGATAAACCGGAAAGCTCAAAAAACTTGTCCGGCGAAGAGAAACGGAGACGGATCCAAAAAACAAACCTGTACCGACGGATGACGGTAATCCAAAAACCTGTCCGGCGTAGAGAAACGGAGACGGGACCTGTCCGGCGAAGCTCAGCGAAGACGGGACCTGTCCGGCGAAGCTCAGCGAAGACGGATAAATTCCAAATTTTGTGCAAATTTTGTGAAAACGAGGGCAGAGCCAAGCTTGCTTGAGCTATGCCGAGTGCAG
>CAZGPW010000208.1:0-6357 GCA_964527535.1 uncultured Bacteroidales bacterium | reverse complement strand
GGTTTCGGTCTTAATGAAATATGGTCCGTTTGCCCAGTCGATAGCTGAAAAATCATCGCTTGTTGCTCCTGTTCCAATTTCAATACTGACCAAACCGTTGGCATTGGTGGTTGGGTCTTGCGTTTCTACGTAAACCGCCGTTCCGCTTGCCGAGCCTTGCAAAATACTGATTTGCATTCCTACTTGAGTATCCGTTACTAAGTTATCACTTGCATCGCGGATTACTGCCTGGTAGCTCATTTTTTCGGGTGATTGAGCATTTACCTGCCGTGGCAGGAACACACTTGCCGTTAATAAAACTGTTGCTAAAATTGTGAATAATTTTTTCATTGTTTTGTCCTCCTTAATTTTTGATTATTTTAAATGTTTTTACCACGTTAAATTGCTTCGTACCAACTTCGTTGGATTTAACGTGGTAAACATCTTTGTTACCTTGAACTACTTTTACAAAGTACGTGGCAGGGGCAAGATTGCTCATAACAATGCTTGTTTGGTTGCCTGTTATTTTTTCGTTTTGTAAAAGTTTTCCTTGCATATCATACAGTTGAAAGTGTAAGTTTGACAATTCAAACTCTTGTACTTCCAATGTAAGATAGTCGGTAGTTGGATTGGGATAAGCCGTAACCGAAAGGTTTATGTCTTTAGCTTCTTCAATGGCTGTTACCACTGAAATTTCATAAGGTTGCTGAACGCCTTCGGCTACCGAACCATTTGTGCCGGTGTGCGTTTGATATACAACCTGTCCAACGGAATAGCTCACTGAGCCTCCGCTGCCTGTTGCTTCACCACCGGATGCGTTGATGCTTTCCTGTGCCTGTAAACTTGTCAGACCAAGGCCTAACAAAAGTACGGCACCAAGTTTTAACCCTGTTAAATTACTTCGTGCCGACTTTGTCGGATTTAACAGTGTGAATCGTTTTTGTTTCATTTTGTCCTCCAATTTTAATGGTTAATGCTCATTTTTATTTATCTGTTTCCATTTTAGTTACAGTATTGCTGTCGGGGGCACTCTACATAAACCATCTCGCTTATTCAAATATCAAACAAATATTTTCTGGTATGTTAATTATATTGTTATGACAATTCAAATATAGAAAAAATATTTAATATAGTACCTTAAATCCGCAAGTGGTTTACTACTGCATGACTGAACTGCATGACACTTGCGGATTTAAGGTAGTAATGAGGTGTGGGAAAAATGTAAAAAATTCACGGTGCGTACCTCCTCTTCTTCGCCATGCACATCGCAATGGGTTTAAAGAATAAAACAAGATTTAAACCCAAAACATACTTTGGTTGAACAAAAAAACACTTATGGCAGAAAATAGCGTTTCCTTAGGCAAGGGCTAAAAAAAAAGCAGGTTTGAAAGGCAGCTATTCAACTGGCTAAAACAGGAGATTCCAGAACGGGTATAAAAAAGTAAAAAACTTTATTATATTTACAAAAACAAATCAAACCAGTCCCCAATGTTAAAACCATTGCAGGATGCCATATTACATTTGTTTGCCATTCTGGCTGCCCAGGGTGATGACAACATATCCCGCCAAGCAAGGGGCTTTATCATTACCATGCTTTCAGAAGTGCTGCCTCGGGATCACATGAATAAAGCCCTGGAAACGTATGATAACTATGCCGCTTATTATGCAGGGAAAACCGGAAAAAAAGGCCTCAGTGCCAAATCGGTAAGGTTCCTTAAAAAAGCCGAAGAAATAAGCACCAAATTATCACAGGAAGAGAGGCACCTTCTCTGCATACGTACCATGGAGTTTGTCGCTCAATACGCCAAACACAACACCGGAAACCTGGATTTTGTCAAGCTCATTGCCGATGTGTTTTTGATTGACCCCATGGTATTCAACAACATCCGGGATGTGGTATCCGGTAAAATCCGCCACAATGCAACAAATCAAAAACACAGCCTTCCCGGCGGGTTATCCGTTTTGTTTATCAACCAACATGAAATATACCTTAAAATCCTCGACAAAGATATCACAAAACAGCCAGGCATAAGCAACAAATTGTATTTCAGGCTTCAATACCAGCAAAACATTAATTTGCCGGGCCATAAAAGCCTGTTGTATTCTGACATTTTAAAAGCTTTTGCTCCAGCCAGATCACACCCGTTTAAGCTGCACATCCGGGAATTAAATTACCACATAAACAAACAACCATTTTTTCACAACCTGAACCTGACGCTCAATTCGCCAGGCCTGTGTGCAGTGATTGGTCCCAGCGGCGCAGGCAAATCCACCTTGTTAAAACTCATTGCCGGCATTTTGCATCCGGACAAGGGCTACATCGGATTTTCACCATCGCCACCGAAAATATCATTCATCCCGCAGGAAGACAGCATCAACCCGGATTTGTCAGTAAGGCAACAAGTTTTTACGCAGGCAAAAAAATACCGCCTCAGCCCTGCGTCTGAAGTAGCTGATGACATCCTGCAGAAAACGGGATTAGCACACAAATCAAACAGGATTCCGGGGGTAGCCGGTCATTCAATGCTGTCAGGCGGTGAACGAAAACGCCTGGGCATAGGCTGTGGCATCATTGCCAGGCCGGACATTTTGATATGTGACGAACCCAGCAGCGGCCTGTCGTTTGATGATACAAATAAAATCATCCGGCTGTTACGAAACATTGCCAACGAAAATTGCCTGGTTATATGCTCCCTTCATCAACCCGATGCCTCTGCCCTCGCCTATTTCGACAACATGCTCTACCTGGATGAACAGGGTTATCCGGTATATTTTGGCTCACCCGGGCGCTTTTCGGATTATATTGAAGCTGTATTGAACAACACAAATGAGCCCCTGACAAAAATTATAAACGCCTCTCAGCTTGCCGGTGCAGAAGCACGCATCCATGAAAAAATACCGGATGAATACGGCCGCCCGACACATGCCCGCAAACACCTGCCGGCATTCTGGCACACACATTTCGAAACACATCACAAAAACCTTTCAGGCGCAGAAAAAACAACTGCAAAAACAAAAACAGCCACACCAAAATACACCACGAGCATCGCCGCTGAAATGGCTGCTTTTTTTAACCGTAAAACCTACGCAGCGATGATGTTGCTTTATGCCCCTGTCATGGCACTGATTGTTGCTCCCCTGTGCCGGTTTTCCGGGGCAGGGGATTACACCCCGCTGGAAAACCCGCACTTTCCCGTTTTTTTCATCATTACAGTGGTGGTAGCTATGTTTTCAGGATTGATATTCAGTCTCGGAGAACTCAGCCGCAAACAATCCGAACACAAAAGAAACCAGGTAACGGAAAAAAGCAACACACATGTCTATGTATCCAAGTTATGCGTGCTTTTCCCGGCCGGATTGCTTCAGGCACTCTTGTTCAGCTTTATATCCCTGCCTGTTTTAAACATCATGTACATGTTTTGGCCTGTTACCATTACCTACGTTACGCTGTATTTCTTTGCTGCGGCTACAGGTTTGCTAGTGTCAGCAGCGTCAAACGGGAAAACATGGGCGTATTTGCTGGTTCCATTGCTGTTGATACCGCAGATATTGTTCAGCGGGGCCATGATACCATGGGATAAATTTCCGGTGCAAAATAACAAAAACCGCGCCCCGTTAGTCAGCCGGTTGTTTGCTGCTTCATGGGCTTACGAAGGCCTCATTGCAGATGCGTTGTTATTACATCCAGCCAATCCGTATGACAACGAAAAAGCCTATTACATCAGTTCCTGTTTTTTGCGGGATGTGTTGCCGGCATGGGGTATTTATTGCGACACAACAAGCGTATCGGATGACAAATGCCTTGAGATGCTGCATAAAGCATTACCAGGAGAATTACAACAAAAACTGAATTATCATCAGGAACAATCCCTGCAAATCTACCGTGACAAACTGAATGCTGTTTTTGAAGCTACCATTAACCGGCAACAACAGATTGCACAGACAAGGCACCCCCTACTCTGGCACCAGGTACAATTCACAAACGCGCCTCCCGTTGACATCAGCGACAATAAGCTGAAAATCCACATATATCCGTTGTACAGGCCCGGAAATTTACGTTCACACAAATCAGCGCAACTGAACATTGCTAACAAACCTGTCAGGCATGCTTATGTATCGTGGGCAGTAATTATTTTGATGGGATGCATTCAATACCTGGTCTTATTCATCAACATCATACCCTGGCCATGGAAAACAAAAAAAGAAAACCGGTTCGCCAGGCAAAATCCTAAAAATATTTAGTTGTTCAAAAATTTTTCTGTTTGTTTGTAAAAATTTTATTGCATGGTCATTCTGGAACAACTACAACCATCAATATTTCCTCTGGGTATCAGAATAGATGAGCCGGTTACCATGGTTACAGACTTGCTGGTATCGGCGGTGTGTTTTTATGCTTTTTTCAGGTTGTATAAGCTTTCATCTCCTTTGAAAATACGCAAATTCCTCATGTTCTATTTCCTGGGGATGGGCATTGCCACTTTTTTCGGTGGCGTCATGGGTCATGGATTTTTGTATGCGTTCAGCTTTGCCTGGAAACTGCCGGGTTGGATTACCAGCATGCTCGCTGTGATGATACTTGAACGTGCTGCCATTGAGCATGCATCGCATGTTGCCAGCAAAGGAGCAGTGAAATTTTTTAGGTGGATAAATATTATTGAGCTGTTGACGTTCATGACCCTGACCTTTGTCACACTGAATTTTAAATTTGTGGAAATTCATTCAGCTTACGGTGTGATGTTTGTAGTAGGCAGCTTTTCGGCATACACCTACTGGAAAACACGCAGCAAGGCCAGTAAAATTTTCCTGTACGGCGTTGGCTTTGCTATTGTTTCTTCCATCATTTACCTGAGTAAATGGAGCCTGCATACATGGTTTAATTACCTTGATGCATCACATATCTTTATGACTGTAGCTGCCTTTATTCTGTACAGGGGAGCTGTTGTCATGATACAAGAGCAAAACGCATTGCAAGGCGTCAACCGGTAAAGCTTTTAACGTCCGAATGTTAATAACTCGGCAAGCAAGTGCCTTTTATCAAAAACAATAGTGTGTAATTTTGGTGTAAAATGTCGTTATGAAGCGAATGATGAAATTACCAGGAATATTATTTTTTGCAATAAGCTGTTTTACACTGTCAGCACAGGAAAGTATCACTACAAAAGAGTACATCAATATTTATGCAGATTTTGCTGTTGATGAAATGAAACGCACAGGCATCCCTGCATCCATCACGCTGGGACAGGCCATTCTTGAATCCGGGTCAGGAAACAGCAGGCTTGCAGTGAAAGGGAACAATCACTTTGGTATAAAATGTCATTCTGACTGGAACGGAACAAAAATTTACAAAGATGACGATGCGGACAATGAATGTTTCCGGAAATACAAATCTGCATACGAATCTTTTAAAGACCATTCTGAATTTTTAATGACACACAGCAGGTATGCATTTTTGTTTAACCTCGACCCAACCGATTATAAGGCATGGGCTAAAGGCTTGAAAAAAGCAGGGTATGCTACAAACCCAAAGTACGACCAAATATTAACAGGGCTCATCGAAAGGCATGAATTATTCAAGTATGATTCTGAAAGCATCGCCGGTACGGACGACACTTTTATCCTGGCTGACGGCACTGTTCGAAATTTTGTTCAGCCTGGATTTACAGACAACTGGGTGATCAACCCATGGGACCGTGAACGTTTTGAAAACAACGGAAGGGAACTCATTATTGCCCGCCAGGGGGACAACATGTTATCGCTGGCCCAGGAATTTGACATGAAACGCTGGCAGCTTTCCAAATACAACGACATGGAGGAAACTGACACCATCACCCCTGAACAATTGGTGTATCTTGAACCCAAGCGCAACAAAGCTAAAAAAGGCATAGATAAACATGAAATACAGGAAGGCGAAACGGTTTGGGACATAAGCCAGAAGTATGGCATCAAAGAAAAGAAACTGCGCAAAAAGAACGGCCTTTCCGAATCAGAAGAACCTCAGCCCGGCGATGTATTGCTGCTGCGAGAATCTGTTGATGGTGGGTTTTTAGGCATATTTTAGTCAGCAGCATGAATAATTTAAGAACTAAAGATTTGCCACAGATTACACAGCTTAAATGTATTGGGTTTTGGCATATTAATACGCCATAAGATATTTATGATGCAGAAATTTGTCTGTCCGGCGTAGCTCAGCAGATACGGATTTAAACAAACAAAATTGGTTCTACTGCAATTTCCGTGGAATATTTTACCCATTGCATTTCAAAATGATTAATTGAGATATTTTGAAATTATTATATGCAGTCGTTGGATTATTCTGTAAAGGCTCTTGAGAAACCGCTTAACCCTGACCTTCCGGTCGGGGTGATAAGAATAGTAAAG
>CAZGPW010000207.1:0-25001 GCA_964527535.1 uncultured Bacteroidales bacterium | reverse complement strand
TAAAACAATATTAATTTGCTTTGTGGGCAAACATCATATTACATTGTTTTATTTGTAGAAAGTTTATTTACAGATGTTTGCAACCTGCGAAACTTTAGTAAATATTACACAGTTAAACGCAACTTGATATTAGATAAGCTAAACATTTACTTTTTTAAGGCCTTGTTGAATAATATCGTCATGATCAAAAGCTAAATCAGGTAAATCATTCACCTTGAACCACCTGGCTTTGTCAGCATCGTCACCGGCTGTAGGTATAAGCGGCTCTCCAATATGTTTAAAAAACACAATGGAAATATTTCTGCCCCTGGGATCCCTACCGGGTTTTCCAAATGCTTTGAGTTGTTTAAAACCAGATAAATTCAAACCTGTTTCTTCTCTTAACTCCCGTGCAACGGCGTCAACCAAGTCTTCACCCATGTCCACAAACCCTCCGGGTAAAGCCCACTTCTCTTGAAACGGCGGGTTTTTCCGGTATATCAACAGTACCTGTTTTTCATCTCCTGCACCAGCAAACACCAATGCATCAACGGTAACCATGGGGCGGGGATATGTATATGTATAACTCATAATCTAAGTTTTTCAGGCATTATTATCGTAATAATCATTTTGATCAAAATGTTCATTCAATATAAAACGGCTTCCACCAATATCGGGTTGTATCATTATTACTTCAGCCAGCACAAAATTTATGAGGATATCTGTTAAGACTTTTCTGCTTAAACCTGTATTTTTCATCAGGTCGCCAAACGTTTGACCGGCAATACTCTCAAGAGCATCCAACACTTTCTTTTCAGCGCCGGAATAATGAATATAGGCTCCCTGGTTTTGTCCTCTCTTCTTCCATACTGTATGTAAGATTTCATCTGCTACAAGATTAGTATCAAAATGCCTGACATAAGCTTTGTATTCACCACCTGTATCCGGAGCTGTCACTGGTTGAGCCTCCGATTGCTTTTGAATGATAATTTCCAGCACCTGTTTCCCCTTGATGTCCCAGGTTTCTGCTTCAAAGGTCACTTTAGGTTTACAAAATACATGTGCAGCCGCCTCCATCATATAAAATTCTTCATCAGACCTGATTCCGGCAATGCGTCCGTTGTCTTTGACTCCAATCAATAACCTTCCCCCATTTGTATTGGCAAATGCTGCTAAGGTACGTGCTATTTTTTTTGCATCAGTTACCTGATACTTAAAATCAAGCTGTTGATGTTCTCCTTCTTCAATGAGGTTTTGTATATAATGTGACATCATTCAAAAATACAAAAAGGATGCAATAAAGGCAAACAATATTCATTCAAGGCAAAATTTAAATAACACGATTTTCAAATTATACCAAGTTGTGTTCATTCCTGATTGCCGCTCACCTTCCGCCTCCGAACGGGCAGGGCAGTTAGTGAAAGACAGATTTAATCACATATCGGTATTAAAACTTGGTTGTGTTTTGCTTTTGATAACAAAAAAAGCGCTCCGTTTTTACGAAGCGCTTTTTAAAAGGGCTTGTTAAAATAAATTCACTTTATTCAACAATATTTTTGAATGTCTGTTGCTCAAAGTAATCAATAAACTCAACATCTTTGGCTGCATGCTTTTTCAACGAAGCATCTTTTGTACAAGCAGTACGCAAGTTATTATACATCAACTCAGTGTCAGGTTTGCGTGCCCCTGCAACCGCTTTGATGTAATAATTCATGGCTTCATCTTTATCATCGCCACATTCAGCAAGACGCACAGCTTCATCTAAATTGCCATCAAGTACATTGGCAAGAGCAGCGTTGAAACAGCAGTTGTCACCAAAATAGGAAACAGCCTGTTCGTATTCTGCTTGTTTGATTTTGACAATGCCCATGTTATAAGAAACAGCATCACCAACACCTGTAGCAGACGTAAAGTTTTCCTGTGCTTTGTCAAGGTTGTTATTGATAAGCTCTACAGCTCCCATGTTATTATGCACGGTGGCATTGGCATTGGCATTTTTAGCTTTCTCAAATGCAGTGCCTGCAGCGTCATAATTTTCAAGTTCAAACTGTGCTACACCAACATTGTTATGGCCTCTCCAATCATCAGGATATTGGTTTACAAATTCCTGATAAATGGTCAATTTTTTATTGTTGTCATCAAACAAAGTACCAGCGTACATTAATTCTTCTTTTTTCAGGCTGTCAATGTCTTCATTAACGAGTTGCTTGATTTCCTCATCACTGTGACCAATAAGCATAACATTGAGTTTCATTTCAGAGCGACGCAATTTGGGGTGAATTTCCTCTTCAAGTTCCTTGAAAACTTTGGTCATATTTCTGAATTCTTTTTCACGCTGGTCAACATCGCTGTGCATTTCCAATACGCGAAGAATCATGTCTTTTTCTTCGAGACTTGATTCTTTGACCAGTTTTTTAAATCCTTCCCAGTCCTCTTTGGTAGCATGTTTAACAAAAAACTCAGTCTCATTTAATTCTTCAATGTCTTTGAATTCATCGTCAATGTATTCTTTTGCCACTTTTGCACGGTCACTTGACAATTCATCGTTAAGATCTTGCGGGCCTTCGGGAGAAGCGTATCCATGCACTTCCATTTTTTCAAGCCTTTTCCTTTCATCTTCTTTTACAGATGCAATATAATCTTTCAGGTTTTTGATTTCATCAGAACGTTTTTCTGAATATTTCAGACGGGATTTGTTTTTATCAAAATGTATATCAGCCATTTCACTGGCGGGCACATTCCGCTGGAAGTTATCTTTTGCTGCCACCACTTTAGGCGTAACCTGAACGATATCAGGCGTTGCAACAATACCCTGGGCTATTGCATAGGGCGGAAATTCAACAGAATCATCTCCTTTTGAAGCAGTAATCCTGACTTCCAGCCTACTCCTCATCATTTCTTTCTTATAAGCTACTTTATCAGAATAGCTGAAATTGCCGCCTTCCGTATATTTAATAGCCGTGTTATTACCTTCTACTTTTTCTCCCTGTACAGTAACAGGAGTTAGCGGAGTTTCGCCACCATCATACACCCATACCGGTGTGATCAGCGCTGTAGCTTTTTTATGGAAATATTTTTCCGGAAATTTCCCTGATACACTAACAGCAACTTCCCCAGCATGCATTTCGGGTACTGGAGGTTCAACTGTATAATTGATTTCTTCAGCATTTTCCTTCATTTTTTTAAGGCTGGCGCATCCTGATATCAATGCAAATACGCCTGCTAATGCAAATAAGTAAACAAGTTTTTTCATAATTCAAATTTTGTTATACGGTTACACTTTTAATTTTAATTCATTTTATAAAGCTTTACAAAAGTAAGATTATTTTTTATAAATAAAAACAGAATTAAAAATATTTTAATATAATCATGTTTTCTTTAGCTTTATTTCGATTTGTTCAACAACTTTCAAAAAATCATCATCAGATTTGACAAAGTCCAAATCTTCGGTATTGATAACTAAAACAGGTATTTCGGGATGCTGTTTAAAAAACGTAAAATAACTATCTTCAATCCTTTTCAAATATTCAGTTGTAATATTTTTCTCATAGGATCTTGCCCTTTTATGAATATTTGACAAGAGCTTTTCAGACGATTTGTGTAAATAAACATAAACATCAGGTGACGGCAAGCGTTTATATATGATATTAAAAATATTACGATACAGGTCAAATTCCTGACTGTTAAGCGTTGACCTGGCAAATATTAATGACTTTACCAGGTAATAATCTGAAGCTACCCCGTCGGTGAACATATCCTGTTGATGAATTTCTTTATTCAACTGATGATACCTGTCTGCAAGAAAGGACATTTCAACTGTAAAAGCATATTTTTCTGGGTCCTTATAAAATTTTGGTAAAAAGGGGTTGTTCTCAAAACGTTCGTACACCCCCCTGTAATTTTTATAATTACAAAACCTCTGCACAAAAGAGGTTTTTCCCGCTCCAATATTACCTTCTATGATTATAAATTTATTTTTCACATTCCGAAAATAATAATTTTTTAATGATTAAGGGGAAAATCACCTATTCTTTTACCCTTCTCACCACATCAATGATGGTACCATCCACCCATTTGATGGCAGCCACAATATCATCAGCAAGTTCGGGCTTTTTGGGTTTACCGCATATTTTTTCCGCTTCTTCTTTCAACTCCTGAATGGAACGGATGGGCAAATCACTGCCTTTGAGTTTTTCCATCAGGTCTTTCCGCCTCGGGTTGATGGCAATTCCCCTTTCGGTTACCACCACATCAATCAGTTCTCCAGGGCCTGAAATGGTAGTCACATCATCCACAACCACAGGAATCCTGTCGCGGAATAAGGGAATCGGCAATATCACTGTTTTGGAAAAAAGGCAATTCTGCCATCCTCCAAGCCCATGCAGAAGGTAACCATCGGAATGGGTTACCACGTTTGCATTGAAATCCACATCCACTTCGGTAGCCCCGAGAACAACCACATCCACCATGCCGGCAAAATTGCCTTTGCCATGGTAGTTGTAACTGGTAAACGGGCTCGTCCAGACATGCTCAGGGTTATCCCGCATTGACCGTACGCCCTCCAGGTCAAAAGTCTGACCATCGAGAATATAATCCACAAGCCCTTCTTCAAGCATGTTGACCAGATATTTGTTACTTCCACCACGTGCAAAACGTGCTTTGATGCCTTTCTCCCGCATGATATTGGCAAAATATTCGCCTACGGCCAATGATGTACCACCGGCACCCGATTGAAATGAAAATCCATCGTGAATGATACCGGTTTGTTCGCAGAATTTAGCTGTCAGTTCTGCAAGAAAGAGCCTGTCCGGGCTTTTGGTTATCCGCGTTGTGCCTGATATGATCTTTTCGGGGATGCCGATTTTTTCCATTTCAACGGTATAATCCACATAATTTCCCTGAATTTGCCATGGAATGCATGGAAAATCAACCATGTTGTCCGTTGCCACAATCACTTTATCAGCGTATTGCGAATCAGCCAGGGCAAAACCAAGCAACCCGGTAGCAGAATCACCGTACAAACCGTTGGCATTACCAAAATTATCAGCACAACCGGCACCAATCAACGCAATATCAATTTGCACATCGCCGTCCTGGATGCCCTGGTACCTGCCGCCATGGGAACGCAATATGCCTGTACCGCGCATTTTACCCAAAGAGGTAAACCTTCCTAAAGGCCCGTTCATGCTGCCTTCAATGTGATGAATTGTTCCATCTTTGAGGTATTGTATTAAATGTTCATGACAGGGAAATGAGGCCGAGGGAACCCAGGTGATGTCTTTTACCCCCATTTTTTTGACGGTATCAAACAACATGTTCGCCAGTAAATCGCCATTGCGGAAATGGTGGTGTGTTGATATGGTCATCCCGTCTTTCAATCCGCATTTTTTCAGTGCTTCCTCAAGGTTTTTTACCCGTTTGTTTCCATCTTCAGGATAATCAGCACAGTGCGCGATTTTCGGGGCATGTTTTCTTCCCTCAGGCCGGTATTTTCCCACCCCTTTGAATGGAACTTGTTTTTGTCCGTTTATCTCAACCGGGACCATACGTCCCAATGCATTTTTTACCAATTTAGCTGACATATTCTTTCCTCCAGTCTTTTGAAATGAGATTAAATTTTAACGCTAACTCAATGGTTTTGTTGGCACGTTTCACAACGGGCGGGTCTATCATCTTACTGCCCAGCGCAACCACACCAAGACCCTTTTCTTCAGCTTTGATGGCTGCATCTGCAATTTTACAAGCCTTCTCAATTTCCTCTTCCGTTGGTTTAAAGCAATTTTTAATGACAGGAATTTGTCTTGGATGAATGCATCCCATGCCTTCGAAACCCATCATTTTTGAGTTCATCACATTTTTTGTCAGGCCTTCGGTATCCTGAACATCAGAAAACACCGAATCAATGGGTTGTACCCTGGCCGCTTTTGCAGCATTGACAAGGCGAAAACGTGCCCATTCGGACTCTTTGCCCTCTGATGTCCGTTGTGTACCAAGATCGGCAGTATAATCCTCCAGCCCGATAGCAAGCGCCACAACTGATTCACTGGCTCCGGCGATGTCAAAAGCATTTTCCACACCCAATGCTGATTCAATGATGGGCATGATATAGACCGGGTTTTCAGGATTTATATTTTTAATTTCTTCAACTACCTCTTTGATATAGGCTGCAGACTCTGCTTTTGGAACCAATATCAAATTGGTATTATGGGGGATAACAAATTTCAGGTCTTCAATACCCATTTTTCCCTGGTTGATTCTTACCATGCGTTCGGCACCGTAAAAATCCAAAACGCGAAGTGTATTTCTGACCAGCAACCGGGCTTCGTCTTTCCTTGCCGGGGATACAGAATCTTCCAAATCCAGTATGACACCATCCGGAGAATGTATGCCGGCATTTATCATTAAGCTGGGGGTATTTCCGGGCAGATACAACCGCGTAAACCTGAACCGGTCTGGTTTTGTAGCGTATGCATTGTCAGGATTAAAAGCCGGTAAATATTCTTTATCCGTATCAACCAGTTGTTTGATGGCAGCTTCCATCCGGGCTGCAATAACGTATTTCAGGGCTCCGGAGTCCGATATATCAACACTGGCATGCTTGATACCAAAATATTGCAACATATCATTGACATCAGCCAGAATATCATCACCATACATTGATTTTACCTTACTTTTAAGGTTTACCTTAACACCACCGCTATCGTGTATTTCCAGTTTTATCAGGCAATCAGACCTTACTTTAGGGCCTTCATTGCCGGCTATTGCAATTCTTTTTGTCATAAACATCAAATATTGATTCTTCACAAAGATAAAAAACACCCCGGCAAAATACAAGGTTTATAATTAATCAGTGCTCACCCCCGGAAAACAGGGGAACTTCATAATAAGGGGTGAGGTGTTAGGGGTTAGGGGTTAGGTTTTAGAAAGGAAACTTTTCCTAAATCCTAAAACCTAACCCCTAACCCCTAACACCTCTTATCTTATTTTTTGAACCTGGGATTTTAAAAATTATGCCATTTGACATGCTTTCTGTCCCTCATTTTTTTTGCTACTTTTGCATCAAATAAAATATATAGCAATGAAAATTTCTCTGGACTGGCTGAGTAATTATATTGACATTGATGACATTGAGACAAGCCTTTTGCTGGAAAATCTGACAGACATCGGATTGGAAGTGGCAGGCCTTGAATCCTGGCAAAATATCCCGGGTGGACTTGAAGGCATAGTGACAGGAAAAATCACACGTTGTGAAAAACATCCCAATGCTGATAAATTAAGCCTGGCAAAAGTGGATATCGGAAAAGGAGAACTTTTATCAATTGTTTGCGGCGCTCCCAACGTAGCCGAAGGACAAACCGTACCTGTTGCTACCATTGGCACAACATTACACATGGACGGAAAACCATTCAAAATTAAAAAAGCAAAACTCCGTGGAGAACTTTCAGAAGGGATGATCTGTGCTGAGGATGAAATTGGTGTTGGCAACAGCCATGCAGGCATCATGGTACTGCCTGATCATTTACCGGCAGGCAAGCCATTGAATGCATATTTTGATGTAATAGACGACAACATCATTGAAATTGACCTTACTCCCAACCGGATAGATGCTGCATCTCATATTGGCACTGCTCGTGACCTTGCTGCGCGTCTGAATTTCAACGGCAACAATAAACAGGTTACTAAACCTGATGTTTCCGGGTTTAAAGTTGACAATCACAACCTGAAAATACCTGTTACCATTGAAAATCCCGAAGCCTGTAAACGATACGTCAGTTGTACGGTAAGCGGAATCACTGTAAAAGAAAGTCCGCAGTGGCTACAAAACCGGCTCAAGTCCATTGGGTTGAACCCTGTCAACAATGTGGTTGATATCACCAATTTCGTGTTGCACGAAACGGGGCACCCCATGCATGCATTTGATGCATCACACATCAATGGGAAAAAGGTGATTGTTAAAAAACTGGCTGAAGGCACGAAGTTTACCACACTGGACGATATAGAAAGAAAATTGCATAACAACGACCTGATGATTTGTAACGAAGACTCTCCCATGTGCATTGCAGGGGTGCTTGGCGGCAATGAATCGGGTGTAAAAAAGCACACCAAAGCTGTATTTCTGGAATCGGCATGGTTTGATCCGGCACATGTGCGCACAACCGCCAGAAGGCATGGCATAAGCACAGATGCTTCATACCATTTTGAACGCGGTGCAGACCCTGAAATGTGCATTTATGCTCTCAAAAGAGCTGCCCTGTTGATCAAAGAAATTGCCGGTGGTGAAATCAGTTCAGATATTTCAGATGTATATCCTGAGCCCATTAAACCGGCACGCGTGAACTTAAGATACAATTATCTGAACACCATGGCCGGGAAAGATATTTCCCCCGGCGATATAAAAATGATCTTAAAGCATCTGGATATAATCGTCATAAACGAAAACGATCAGGCACTGGAAATTGAAATCCCTCCTTACCGGTATGATGTTACAAGGCCTGCAGATGTAGCCGAAGAAATTTTACGCATATACGGGTTTAACAACACCCCGGTAGCGGAAAAATTGCATACATCTGTCAATACAGGTCATGACGAAAAAAATGAAACATTGCGGCAGGCTGTTTCCGACTTTTTATCAGCCAGGGGTTTTAATGAAATCATGAGCAATTCATTGAGTAATGAAGCGCACTATAAAAAACCTGAACATTACTCACCGGATAGCCTGGTGCAGCTTTCAAATCCCGGCAGCCGTGATTTGGGTATATTACGTCGTGATATGCTGTTTTCCGGAATGGATGCCATTGCCAGAAACATAAGTCATAAAATCACAGACTTACGGTTTTATGAATGTGGAAAAATATATTTCAAAACAGGAAAACCGGATATAAACAACCCTCTAAAAAATTATGCTGAAAAAGAACGACTGGCTTTGTGGCTGAGTGGCAATTTTCACACGCTGCACTGGAATCAAAAAGCAAACGTATCGAATTTTTATCACCTTAAAACAGCCGCTTCATCGGTGTTTGAACACCTCGGCATCAATGAAAACACATTACAGATTACATCATTGGATTCAAGCCTCTTTGAATATGGACTCGAATATTGGTTCAATAAAAAGCAAATACTCCGGATGGGACTGGTAAATCACGACATTTGTAAACAAATGAACATCGAACAGGATGTGTATTTTGCTGACTTTGATATCGATGGTTTGATTGGCTGTGCTGAAACTGTTGAGCACACTTTTACTCCATTGCCCAAATTCCCCGAAGTGCATCGCGACCTCGCTTTGCTGCTTGATAAATCCATTGATTTTGCGGATTTAAAACAAGCGGCTTTCAAGGCAGAAAACGAACACCTTATATCTGTGGATTTGTTTGATGTTTACGAAGGAAAAAACATTGAAGAAGGGAAAAAATCCTATGCTCTGAGTTTTGTACTGCGCGATGACAAAAAAACAATGACAGACAATCAGATTGACAAAATCATGTCAAAACTGACCAAAACCTTTGAAAAAAAATTCGAAGCATCTTTAAGGTAAGCTTAAAAATACATTAAACTTTCCGGGACAAAAGAAACGGATACTTTTTCACCAACACAAAATTTGGCAAAAACCTGGGACATCATTTATCCAAAATCTTCTTAAATATTTTGAATCCCTGAACATCTTTTTGATTACCTTTGTTATTCTGTATAATAATTCGAATTAAAATAGAATATGACAACACAAAAACATAAAAAAACCTTATTGGCTATTTTGGATGGATGGGGCTTAGGAGATGGCAGCAAAGGAGATGTTATCTCACAGGCTGACACCCCGTTTTTTGATTCACTCCGGAAGAAATATCCCAATGCCAAATTGATGGCACATGGAAAAAACGTTGGCTTACCGGAGGGACAAATGGGTAATTCAGAAGTTGGCCATTTAAATATTGGCGCCGGACGGATTGTGTACCAGGACCTGGTTAAAATTAACCTGGCCATTAAAGATGGTAGCTTTTTCAAAAATAAAAAGCTTGATGAAGCTATGGAGTATGCCAAAAAACAAAACAAGGCCGTGCATTTCCTTGGTTTGGTGTCACCCGGTGGCGTGCATTCTATGGATACACACCTTGTCGCCTTATGCAAAATGGCATCACAATATAATCTTAGCAATGTATTTATCCATGCATTGACAGACGGTCGTGATACAGACCCCAAATCCGGACTGGGATATGTCAACAATGTAAAAAAACAAATCAAAGATACCCCTGCACAATTTGCAAGCCTGTCAGGCAGATATTATACCATGGACAGAGACAAACGCTGGGAGCGTATAAAAGCAGGCTACGATGCTATGGTACATGGCAAAGGCAAAACATCCGGGGATATTTTATCTGCCATCCGGGAATCGTATGACGACGGTGTTACCGATGAATTTATCAAACCGGTGGTGCTGGTAAACGATAAAGGGGAACCGCGTGGTACAATCAAAGAAGGTGATGTGGTAATAGCTTTTAATTTCCGTACTGACCGCCTCCGTCAAATAACCGTTGCACTGACACAAAAAAACATGCCTGAACATGGTATGCACACTATCCCTCTGAAATACCTGACTATGACACGGTATGACGAGGCTTTTAAAGGGATAGATGTGATTTTTGAGAAAGAAAACGTCAAAAATACACTCGGTGAATTTTTGTCGTCAAAAAAACTGAAACAACTCCGCATCGCAGAAACCGAAAAATATGCCCACGTTACATTTTTCTTCAGTGGCGGCCGTGAAGAAGCCTTTGAAGGAGAATCGCGGATTATGGTTCCATCGCCCAAAGTGGCAACCTATGATTTGCAACCCGAAATGAGTGCTCCTGAAGTAGCTGATAAACTGGTTGAGGAATTAAAATCTGAAAAACATGATTTTATTTGCCTTAATTTTGCCAATGGCGATATGGTTGGTCACACCGGTGTTTATGAAGCCATCGTGAAAGCCGTTGAAACAGTGGATAAACAACTTGAAAAAGTGATTTCCACGGCCGTGGAACATGGTTACGATGCCCTGGTTATTTCCGACCATGGCAATGCTGACAACACCGTTAATCCGGATGGCAGTGAAAACACAGCACACTCATTGAATCCTGTGCCGGTGATTGCTGTTACAGAGCGTTTTTCAAAAATAAAAAACGGGCGCTTGGCTGATGTAGCGCCTACCATACTGAAATTGATGGGATTTGAGCAACCGGAAGAAATGAATGGTAAAGTGCTGGTGATAAATTAATTGTTGGATATTTATAATATGATTCCCATAAAGAATACCCTTGTAAGCCGCGACCTGATTGATGTGTTATTTTCATGCAATTTGTCTGAATGTAAAGGAGCATGTTGTGTGCAGGGAGATTCCGGCCCTCCGATATCGCAGAAAGAACATCGCACCTTAAAAACATTGTTCCCGAAAATAAAACCATACATGAAACCGAAATCCGTTGAACGCGCCGAGCGTTCGGGTTTGAGCTTTGTTGATCAGGAAAATGAACTGGTAATAATGATCCATGAAAATTCAGGCGAATGTATTTTTGCCACGCAAAAACATGGCATTACAAAATGTGTGATTGAAGAACTGTATTTTGATAAGCAAATAAATTTCAGGAAACCTGTATCATGTCATTTATATCCTGTCAGGGTCAAAACATACCCGGATTTTACAGCTGTTAATTATGACTCATGGGATATTTGCCGGCCTGCGGTGCAAGCTGGGGAAAAATTACAGATGCCCTTGTATAAATTTGTAAAAGAAGCATTGATCCGGCGGTTTGGGAAAGAGTGGTATGCCGAATTGGAATTGGAAATAGCCGCTGAGTATTTTTCATTTCAGAAAAATAACAAAAATGGTTAGCATACGTTAATTTTGTATTATCTTTATGTCTTGTTTAAAACAATGTTCAAAAAATTCATCATTATAATCGTTGTATATTTGATTTCTGTTGCCGTTCTGCATGCACAGGAAAAGCCTGTGCGTACCACAGAACCATTGAGCAAATGGGAAAGGCGGTTCCGGAAAATAACACTGGACGATAAAATCTACCAGACAGGTAGCAATTGGCTTACCGCCGGATTTGGCCCCGGCTACAGTTTTACCCTTGAAGAGAGGCATATCAACATGGCAGTGGCTTATCACTTCAGGTACAAACCTATTTATTTTAAAATTGGATACCACTATACCGACGAGTCGTTTTTTTTGCACAACCGGTTACAGAACATTACATTTCACAATGACTTTGTTACCGGAGTTGGTATCAGACATGAATTAAATCATTTTAATTTTGCCTTTTTTATATCACCGACACTTGCTTATGGCAGTGTTGCCCGAACGGATGAACCTAAGGTTGCAGATAAATATTTCGCCCTGGGTGTCATTCCCGAAGTGCAACTGACTTATAAATTTTTTTATGATGTGGGCATTGGAACATCATTGTATGGCAGTTTCAACAAGTATCACCAATGTGTTGGGATAAGATTCCACATCTATTTTTCAGGAGCATACAGGGGTGAATATTAAATTAAATAATGTCCGAATGATTAGTTATCAAAAATCACAAAACCCGAAATAACTCTATTAACAAACACTAAATACAAATATAATTATGGACGACGTAAAAAATTACATTGAACAAAACAAAGAAAGATTTCTTGATGAATTGTTCGGACTGATTAGGATTAAATCCATCAGTTCAATGAAAGAACACAAAGACGACATGGTGAAGTGTGCTGAACACTGGAAAAAGCTATTGCTTGAAGCGGGTGCCGACAAGGCAGAAGTTATGCCCAGCAAAGGCAACCCTGTTGTTTACGGTGAAAAAATCATTGATCCCGCCAAACCCACAGTGATGGTATATGGCCATTATGATGTTATGCCGGTTGATCCCATCGAAAAATGGAATACCGAACCCTTTGAGCCGGTTATAAAAGACGGAAAAATCTGGGCCCGCGGCGCCGATGATGACAAAGGACAGGCATTTATGCATGCGAAAGCATTTGAATTTATGGTTAAAAATGACAAACTCCCGTGCAATGTGAAATTTATGATTGAGGGAGAAGAAGAAATAGGTTCACCAAGCCTTGGTCCATGGTGCGAAGAACACAAAGACATGCTTGAAGCAGATATTATATTGGTATCTGATACAAGCATGATTGCCCAGGATATTCCTTCCATTACTACCGGTCTGAGAGGACTGGCTTATTGGGAAGTTGAAGTGCAGGGGCCCGACCACGATCTGCATTCAGGTCTTTTTGGTGGTGCCGTAGCCAACCCCATAAATATCCTTTCCGAAATGATTGCTTCCCTTACCGACGAGGACAACAAAATTACCATCCCAGGTTTTTATGATGATGTGCAGGAAGTGAGCGACAAGGAAAGGGCAAAACTTGCTGAAGCCCCCTTTAATGAAGAAGCTTATAAAAAAGCCATTGATGTGGAAGCATTGCATGGCGAAAAGGGTTTTACCACCATGGAACGTACCGGCATTCGCCCGTCGCTGGATGTTTGTGGCATCTGGGGAGGATATACCGGCGAAGGCGCTAAAACCGTATTGCCATCCACTGCCCATGCAAAGATATCTACCCGTTTGGTCCCTGACCAGGATTATAAAAAAATATCCAAAATATTTGAAGACCATTTCAAATCCATTGCCCCCAAATCTGTAAAGGTGAAAGTAGAAACACTTCATGGAGGATATGGCTATGTTTGTCCAATCGAATTACCTGCTTATCAGGCTGCCGAAAAAGCATTTACTAAAACTTTCGGTAAAGAACCTGTTCCCTTCCGCAGCGGTGGAAGTATCCCCATCATTTCAACTTTTGAAAAAGTGCTCGGTACTAAATCCATACTGATGGGCTTCGGCCTGGAGTCGGATGCCATCCACTCCCCGAATGAAAATTACCCCCTTTTCAATTTCTATAAAGGCATTGAGACATTGCCATATTTTTATGATCACTTTGCTAAAATAAAATAAATAAATACGTTTTCAACCTTTCTGAAAAACCACCGGTGTATTCATTGGTGGTTTTTTGCTTTTTAAAAATTCCCCCTCCCTCCCCTTGTGATCATCCGTCATAAGGTTCCAGGCAATTTGTCCAAAGCAACACCTTTTTATTACGAGGTTCATAATATGATTCAGAAAGGCATTATGAAAACAATAACAGATGTGGTTATACAACATATTGTGTGGTGAAAAAAATCATGCTTATATTGTGATTGTTTTATTTAGATTTGTAGCGTGTGAATAAAAAAGTATAAAAACATGAAAGTTAACCAGATAGAACATATAGGCATAGCTGTGAAAAACCTGAAGGAAAGCATTTCTTTTTACGAAGAGGTGTTGGGCTTGACCTGTTACGGCGTCGAAGAGGTCAAAGACCAAAAGGTCAGAACAGCATTTTTCCGTGTGGGAGACACAAAAATAGAACTGCTTGAAAGCACTGACCCCGATGGTCCCATTGGTAAATTTATCGAGAAAAAGGGAAGTGGCATACACCATATAGCTTTTGCAGTGGACGATGTGAACAACAGCCTGAAAGAAGCCCGGGATAAAGGTATCCGCACCATAGATGACACATCCAGAAAAGGGGCTGAAGGCCTGGATATTGGATTTTTACATCCAAAATCAACCATGGGCGTATTGACAGAATTGTGTGAACATAAAGACAAGTAAAAAAAATAATATTACACCATTAATATGGCAATTGAAGACAAAATCAAAGAATTGATTGACAAGCGTGCCGAGGCCAGAGCAGGCGGAGGCGAAAAAAGAATTCAGGCCCAGCACGACAAAGGAAAATTTACCGCCAGGGAACGCATTGACATGCTTTTGGACGAAAATTCTTTCGAAGAATTTGACATGTTTGTAACCCACCGTTGCAGGGATTTTGGCATGGAAAAGAAAAAATACATGGGAGACGGTGTAGTAACAGGGCATGGAACCATTGACGGAAGGGTTGTGTTTGTCTTTGCCCAGGATTTTACCGTTTTTGGTGGCAGCCTCTCAGAAATGTTTGCCAAAAAGATTGTAAAACTAATGGATGAAGCCATGAAAGTGGGTGCCCCTGTGATTGGGATCAATGATTCCGGTGGAGCCAGGATACAGGAAGGCGTATTGAGTCTCGCCGGGTATGCAGATATTTTCCAGAGAAACATTGAAGCATCCGGAGTGGTACCCCAAATTTCCGCCATTTTTGGCCCCTGTGCCGGAGGTGCTGTGTATAGCCCTGCCCTTACTGACTTTGTGCTGATGTCGGAATCATCTGCATACATGTTTGTGACAGGTCCAAAAGTTACCAAAACAGTAACCGGCGAAGATGTGAGTGTGAAAGATCTTGGTGGTTCTCATGTCCATGCAGCTAAATCCGGTGTTGCTCATTTTACCGCTGAAGACGAGGAAGAAGGACTTATGATGTTGCGCAAATTGCTGTCATATCTGCCACAAAACAACCTGGAAGATCCCCCATTATACGAATGTAAAGACCCGATTGACAGAATTGATGAACAACTCAACCATATCATTCCTGATAATGCTAATAAACCGTATGATATCACAGATGTTATTTTGAGCATTGTAGATGACAATGAGTTCATGGAAGTACACAGACAATTTGCCAGAAATATCATGGTAGGGTTTGCTAAATTTAATGGTACCCCAGTTGGTATTGTTGCCAATCAACCTACTTTTTTGGCTGGAGTACTAGATATTGATGCTTCCAATAAAGCTGCCCGTTTTGTGCGTTTCTGTGATGCGTTCAATATCCCGCTGGTAACCCTTGTAGATGTACCCGGATTTTTGCCCGGTACAGCTCAGGAATACGGAGGGATAATCAGTAGCGGGGCTAAGCTGATGTTTGCCTACGGAGAAGCAACCGTTCCGAAAATTACCATTACTTTACGCAAATCGTATGGTGGCGCCCACGATGTGATGGCCTGTAAACAACTCAAAACTGACCTTAATTATGCCTGGCCTACCGCCGAAATTGCAGTAATGGGAGCCCGGGGCGCTGTTGAAGTACTCAATTATAAAGAGATCAGCAAAATTGAAGACGATGATGACAGGGCCGCTTTCAAGGCTAAAAAAGAACAGGAATACAAAGATTGGTCAGCCAATCCATACAGGGCAGCTCAGTATGGTTTTATTGATGATGTGATTGAACCCATGAATACAAGGTTCAGAATCATTCGTGGCCTTAGTCTGTTGCAAACCAAAAAAGACCAGAGGCCTCCCAAAAAACATGGTAACATTCCTTTATAAAAATTGACGTATTTATGCTGTTTATGATAACGAACATAAGCCTGGATTTTTCAAAAATTGATGTCACCGCCTGGACAATTTTCATTGTTGGCTGGGTGATTGTTTTTATTTCTCTAATAAGTTTGTCTCTTATTTTCAGAGCCATGCCAGGCATTTTGAACCTTAATGGGTGGTTCAAAAAGCGAAAGCAAAAAAAAGAGAAAGAAATGCAGTTGCAACAAGAAAATGGCAAATCCGGTGATGGTGAGATTACCGGAGAATTAACGGCTGCCATTGGATACGCACTGCATCTGTATTTCACAGAACTGCATGATGATGAAGACCGTGTCCTTACTGTTGTCCATAAATCCAGAAAATATTCTCCCTGGAATTCTAAGATATATAATGTAATGCAATTTAAGCGATAAAAGAAATTTTTCATGAAGAAGTTTAAATTTAAAATTAACGGGAATTTATACGAAGTGGAGGTGCAATCTGTTGAAGGAAAGATTGCAGAACTCGAGGTAAATGGCACACATTATCAGGTGGAACTCGAAAAAGAAGTCCAAAAGCAAAAAACACCTACCATCGTTAAAAAAACCGCACCACCGCCAAAAGAGACAAAACCACTTTCCAGCGATAAGAAATTCAGTCAGATAAAAGCCCCTTTGCCGGGAAACATTTTAAACCTAAAAGTAAAAGAAGGGGATGAAGTGAAAAAGGGTGATGTATTGTTGGTGATGGAAGCCATGAAAATGGAAAACAATGTATTGGCTGATGTGGAAGGGGTGGTTAAATCTTTGAAAGTCAGTGAAGGGGATGCCGTGTTGCAAAATGATATTTTGATAGAAATTCAGTAAAAACCGGAATGATGAAGAAATTTTTTGGATGGCTTGTTGTTTTAGTTGTGATGATGACACAACTGGTGTCGGCAGGAGAGATTAAACCCGATGATCTTACACAAGGCAAATGGTTAAACAGGTCAGATGGATATATCCCTAATCCCGTTGGAGAATCTAAAGACTCTGTAAAACGCTATAAAACCATTACCTTTAAGAACGATTATACCTTCTTTATGGATTCTGCCAAAGCCAGATATTCAGGACACTGGTCGATATCCGGAGGTAAAATTATCATGAAATTCAACCCCAAACATGTTGTGCATTACAGCATCAATACAGATCCTGATAACCTGCAAGCAGGATATAAAACCACGGATGATACTATAAAGCTGGGTATAAGAACAGGTACATTACAGGATGGGAAACTGGTACTCAGCGATGGCTATATGTATAAAAACAACAGCGCTGCAGTAGCAGGACTAAAAAACTTCTGGGAGTTTACCGGGTTTGCCAATGCCAAATCAGGACATTTTGTTATGCTGCTGGTGGGCCTGATATTTATTTTCCTTGCCATCAGATTTCACTATGAACCACTCTTGTTGATCCCCATTGGAGTGGGAATTATTATCGGGAATATTCCCATGTTCCAGGCCGTGGATTTTAACCTTAAACTGGGGGTTTATGAGCCTGGTTCGGTAATGAATATTCTATACAGTGGGGTGGTTCAGGGATGGTATCCGCCTCTGATTTTTCTCGGTATTGGAGCCATGACAGATTTTTCATCGCTGATATCAAAACCCAGATTAATGTTGCTTGGTGCTGCAGCACAATTTGGTATTTTTGCCACTTTTCTGCTCGCACTTGCTGTTGGTTTTGCTCCCCCCGAAGCCGGTGCTATTGGCATCATCGGCGGAGCAGATGGACCAACTGCTATTTTCGTGTCTTCAAAACTTGCCAATGGTGTCAATGTTATGGCCAATGGTGAAACCGTTAAAAACCTGATTGGCCCCATTGCCATTGCGGCTTATTCATATATGGCGCTTGTTCCGGTTATCCAACCTCCGATCATTAAATTACTAACATCAAAACGGGAACGCCTTATTAAAATGAAAGCGCCGCGTGCTGTATCCAAACTTGAAAAAGTAATTTTCCCGATTGTGGGATTGTTATTAACCGCTTATATTTCACCTACCTCTTTGCCATTGCTTGGTATGCTCTTCTTTGGCAATATCCTGAAAGAAAGTGGTGTAACACGCAGGTTAGCTGATACAGCCGGAAATGCTCTCGTGGATACAATTACGATTTTGCTTGGACTGACAGTCGGGGCTTCCACCCAGGCTGATGTATTTCTTACCTCTGATTCTATTTTAATATTTATCATGGGAGCCCTGTCCTTTATGTTTGCTACTGCCATGGGATTGACATTCGCCAAAATAATGAACTGGTTTTCACCCAAAGACAATCCTATAAATCCAATGGTTGGCGCAGCAGGTGTTTCTGCTGTTCCTGATTCAGCCCGGGTTGTTCAGGAAATGGGACTTAAAGAAGATACTTCAAATCATCTGCTCATGCAGGCAATGGCCCCAAATGTATCAGGTGTTATCGGTTCCGCTGTGGGTGCCGGTATCCTGCTCAGCTTTTTAATGTAATTAACAGGTATATATTAGGGCTTGAATCTTTTTTGTTATTCCATTTTCGATATGCCGTGCAATAAAAATATTGCATAATTCTTTTTGCTTATTATCTTTGTAATAATTACAATACATTATCAGGCATCATGACCAACAAAAAAGATAAATTGTATTATTCAATTGGAGAAGTAGCTGACAGGTTTGGTGTCAATGCATCTTTGATCCGGTATTGGGAAAAAGAATTTCCGGTGATTAAACCCCACAAAAATTCCCGGGGACAACGTATGTTTACTCAAAAAGATATTGAACATTTTCATAAAATATATCATCTGGTAAAGGAAAGAGGGATGACACTTAGCGGAGCTAAAAATCTTTTGAAAAATCAACCGGAAACCACTGAAAATAAATTTCAGATTGTCAATACGCTGAAAAACATTCGCAGTAAATTGGAAGCACTAAAATCCAACCTGGATTAGTTACCTGTTTTTATTATTGCAGCAGTAAAACCCTTAAAATTTGTCAACAATGAAACTTCAGATTAAAGAGATTATTCAACCCCTTGAGGATTTTGCCCCCGTTCATTACCAGGAATCTTACGATAATGCCGGATTAATCATTGGCTCTCCTGATAAGAAAATTGAATCTGTTTTGCTTTCCGTTGATGTGACCGAAAGCGTTGTGGATGAAGCTGTAAAAAGAGGAGCCGGTTTAATCGTATCCCATCATCCCATTATCTTTAAGGGACTTAAAAAAATCACCGGAAGCAATTATGTTGAAAGGGCTGTGATAAAGGCCATAAAAAATGATGTAGCCTTGTATGCTGCACATACCAATGTAGATGCGGTGGCTGGTGGCGTTAACCATATCCTGGCAGAAAAAATTGGGCTGGAATACATTTCTATTTTAAGTCCACGGAAAGGATTGCTGAAAAAATTGTACGTGTTTGTTCCGAACGATTACGCAGACAAAGTCAGAAACGCTGCGTTTGAAGCAGGAGGTGGAAACATAGGCAATTACAACAATTGTTCTTTTAATGTACAAGGCACCGGGAGTTTCAAAGCCGGCCAAAATACCGACCCTTTTGTAGGTGATATTGGCGATACCCATTTTGAAGCTGAAAACCGCATCGAAGTTGTTTTTCCTGAACACCTTGAATCAAAAATTATCAATGCCGTCATTGAGGCACATCCATACGAAGAAGTAGCCTATGACATTATAAGCCTTGAAAATTCATGGAACCAGGTTGGCATTGGTATATCAGGCAAATTAACAAAACCGCTTTCTCCCGAACATCTGCTGAAAAAATTAACAGAGGTACTCGGACAACCCCACCTGCGATATACTAAACCTCCAAAATTGAGCATTGAAACCATGGCTGTTTGTGGTGGAACGGGGTCGTTTTTGATCAAAAAGGCCATTGCTGCCAATGTTGATGCCATCCTTACGGCCGATGTGAAATACCATGAATTTTTTGACGCTGAAAACAAAATCATGATCATTGATGCCGGGCACTATGAAACAGAACAATTCACAAAAGATGTGTTTTCTTATGTGATTCAGAAAAAATTCCCTAAATTTGCAGTCCAATTTTCAAATATTAATACCAACCCTGTTAACTATTATTGATTATGGCAAAGGGAACAACGAATAATCCGGCAAATATGACAGTAGAAGAAAAACTACGTGCATTGTATGAACTCCAGAAAACGGATTCCGCAATCAACAACCTCAAAATTTTAAGGGGTGAACTTCCGCTTGAAGTGCAAGACCTTGAAGATGCTTTTGAGGGGTTGCAGACACGCGTTAATAACCTTCAGGCAGATGTGGATAATTTGCAAAAATCCATTAAGGCAGAAGAGGAAAAAATTATCAACGCACAACAATTGATTAAAAAATACGAGGAACAACAAAAAAAGGTTAGAAACAACCGTGAGTTTGAATCGCTCATGAAAGAAGTGGAATATCAAAACCTCGAAATTGAGCTGAGTGAAAAGAACATTAAAAAGTACAAAGAAGAAATTGAAAAGAAAGAGGAACTGATTGAAGCTTCTACGGCTAAAATGAATGACACTAAAGACGACCTTGAGCATAAAAAAGCTGAACTTAAAGAAATTACAAGGGAAAATGAAAAAGAAGAGGCTGAGTTAATAACACGTTCAGAAAAAATTGCTGAGAAAATTGAACCACGCTTGCTGACAGCTTATAAACGCATCAGGAACAATGCCCTCAATGGCCTGGCTGTTGTAACTGTAGAACGTGACGCCTGTGGTGGATGTTTTAATAAAATCCCACCCCAACGGCAATTGGATATCCGGAGCCGGAAAAAGATCATTGTCTGTGAATTCTGTGGCAGGGTATTAGTAGATCCCGATATGGATGAAGAAAAAGCCGCTCAACACGCGGAACGGCAAAAAGCCAAAGAGAAAAAAACCACCCGGAAAAAATCATCAAAAAGGAAAAAAGAAACGCCATCAATAAAATCGGAAAGCAAAGTAACGAAAACAGCTGCCAAAAAAGAAACAGCTGCCAAACCAGCAGCCAAAAAGCCGGCCTCGAAAACAAAAAGTAAAGAAACTGCCAAAAAGAAAACAGCAGCAAAAAGTACCGGAAAATCCAAAAAGGCTACCGCTAAAAAATCTACATCATCCGGTAAATCTGCAGCCAAAAAGAAATCATCATCAGCAAAAACAACCAAAACCACAAAAAAAACAACTCCGGCAACAAAAAAACCTGCTGATAAAAAGAAAACCCCCACAAAATCAACTGCTAAAAAGAAAACATCTGCTAAGGGAGCAAGCAAAAAATCGAGCTCAGCTAAAAAACCTGCTGCCAATAAAAAGAAAAACACATCAAAATCAACACCCAAAAAAGGTGGAGCAAAAAAGTAAAATTTTTATTAAAGTTTAATTTTAACTAATTGAATACTAAAAAAAGTCAATACCTTATAACTTCCGCTTTTTTCATCAAAAGCGGAAGTTTTTATTTTAAATTTGTGTTAAATTCTTCGTCTTTCCTAAATATTTTAGTACATTAGTCATTCTAAATTCATACTTTTACATAATAAAAAAATAATGCTTATGAAAAAAATTACTTTAATTTTTACCGCACTGATTTTAAGTGTTTTTGTATCTGCACAGACACTTACAGACTGGACAAATGAAAACCCGGGTAACGTTACACTATCCCAGGAAACAACAAATGTAAATGAGGGAACCTCGGCTTTGGGAGTTTTGTGTACTACCCAGGATCAATCAAACACTGAAGTCGTATCCACTACTTTTACCGTAACGCCTGGGGCTTCTTTTACTGCTTCTGTTGATGCTTATGACAACGATTCTGTCGGAAAAGTCAGGATTGCCATTGATTTTGATGGTACCAATGAATGGGGTGGATATTCATCCGATGGTGAAACCTGGGAAACCGTTGAAATGACAGGCACTGTTCCATCAGGTGTAACTACGGCGCAACTTTTCTTCCGCTTTTACGATGAAACAAGCGTTACATTTGATGGTGATTTTTCACTTATTTTGGATAATGCCACTTTTACTGAAGACGGTGGAGCCAACCTTGTTCCCAACGGCGGCTTTGAAAACTGGGAAACCCTCACACCAACAGAATACCTGATATCTGAAATTCAGGATACAACAGGAAATGGTGGTGGAAATGGTTCCGCTGTTGAAGGCGAATACGTTGAAACTTCAGGTATTGTTACTGCTGTTTACGAGTCCGATTACGTTATCCAGGACGGAACCGGTGAATGGAACGGAATTTGGGTGGCAGGAACCGGTGTTGCCCGTGGCGACAGCGTAACCGTTACAGGTACCGTAAGTGAAAACAGCAACCTGACAACCATTCTGCAGGATAACATTGTAATTAACAACAGTGGCAATACATTACCTGCTCCCGAAGTGCTCGCTACCGGAGATTGCGGAGAAGAAGCCTGGGAAGGTGTATTGCTGGAAACCACAGGGACATGTACCAACGATACTGTTGAAGACAATTATGGTGAATTTCCTCTCGATGATGGTTCAGGGGAAATCAAAATCGATGACTATGGTTTGGCTGATATGTATTACCCCACTCAGGGACTTGATTACACAGTGACTTCTCCGCTTATGTTTGCTTATGGTTCATTTCGGATAGCAGTCCGTGAAGAAGCAGATATTGTTGAAGATGTGGGCACAGAACCATATCTTGCCATCACAAGCCCTTCTAATGGTGCTACTGTCAATACATCAGACGTGAATATTGAATTTAATGTGCAGAATTTTGTGTTGGGTGACGGAACTGGTGACGGTTACCTTTCATATTCTGTGGATGGTGGTGCTGATCAGGCACATTATACTACTGATCCCATTTCACTGATCGGCCTTACCGAAGATACACACACGGTGGACATGGAATTACTCGATGATGTAGGAAATCCACTTACACCTGCGGTCACTGCTTCTGTGAGTTTTACTGTGAATTTAAGTGGTTCCACATCCATTTATGATATCCAATACACCACTGATCCTTCAGGTGATTCTCCCATGGTGGATCAGGAGGTGACCATTGCTGGTATAGTTACCGCTGTGGATGGCGACAATTTTTGGATGCAGGACGCCCCCGGTGAATGGAATGGGGTTTATGTCTATTACGCTCAAAGCGGAGGCCCAGCACGTGGCGATTCTGTTACTGTTACAGGTACTGTTGAAGAATATTACGATGTTACGCAAATAAGCAGTGTAACTGATATGACTGTCATTACCAACGGACATACACCTGCTGTTGCTGAAATTACAACAGGTCAGGCCAGTGATGAAGGATTTGAGTCTGTACTTGTACAGGTTGAAGGTCTTAACAGCGCTCCTGTTGACGATTACGGTCAATGGCCTCTGAATGATGGTTCAGGAAACATTTTGATTGATGAGGAATTATTTTCATATACACCAACTGAGGGAAATGATTACCGGGTTACTGGTATTGCTACTTATTCATTCAGTGAATGGAAAATTTGGCCTCGTGATGCAGACGACATTGAAGACCTTGGCGCAAGTACCGATCCTATGGTCGTCATCAGTTATCCTGAAAATGGAGACGTTATTTATACCGATTTTGTTGATGTGGTTTTTACTGTCAATAATTTTACCCTTGGTACCGATGGAAAACTTGCGTATTCAATTGATGGAGGTGCTGTATCTTATCAAACAACAGACGATCCGATTTCTTTTACCGGTGGACCTACTGGCCTTTCTGAAGGAGACCATACCGTTGAGCTTGAACTCGTGGATATGAGTGAAAATCCGCTGAGTCCTGCCGTCTCTTCAAGTGTGACCTTTACTGTCGATCTGAATCCGGAAATTACCTCTATTTATGAAATTCAGTATTCTGCCGGTGGCGACTCCCCCCTCAATGGCGATGTAGTTACTGTCAAAGGTGTGGTTGCTGCCAATTTTAATACATCAACCTATGGTGAAGGATATTATCTCCAGGATGGTGCAGGCGCATGGAATGGCCTCTATGTTTATGACAATACCAATTCACCGGATATGGGTGATTCTGTAAGGGTTACAGGAACCGTTAATGAATCCTATAGCATGACACAACTTGAATCAGTTCAAGATTTCCTTGTCATTGATATTGGTGGTACCATTGCCAGCCCAACGCTGGTAACTGTACCTGAAGCCAATACGGAAGCCTATGAATCTGTGCTGGTACGCGTTGAAGATGTTCAATGCGTGACAGACGAAAACCAATACGGCGAATGGCAGGTTGCTGTTGGAACAGATACCCTCAACATGAAAGACAATGGTGCCTTTAGTTTTTCACCTGCAGTCAATGAATTTTATAACATCAATGGTATGATGCACTACAGTTATGGTACATTCAGCATGCATTACCGGATAGAAAGTGACATTGAAGTGGTAGGAAGTGTCAATGAAGACCTCATTGCTGATCTCAATGTGTATCCCAATCCCGCTGCTGATTACATTAATATTGAAAACATTGAAAATGTAAACCGTATTGATGTTATCACCCTGACAGGACAAATCATTGACTCCTACGATGTGACCGATAACAACATGCAAATGGATGTTTCAGGTTACAGCAACGGTGTCTATTTTGTCAAACTCAGGCTTGTAGATGATTCAACAGCCACCATCCGCATTGAAAAACTGTAATATCTTATTTTACGGTCTAAAAAAAAAGCCCTGAAATAATCAGGGCTTTTTTAACGGATTTTACTTACACAACCTCCTGGCTATCAACCATAAGCTTCATATTTTTTAACAAATGTAGCAACTAATCCATAATTTTTATCAACA
>CAZGPW010000206.1:0-62875 GCA_964527535.1 uncultured Bacteroidales bacterium | reverse complement strand
TTTGGGATTTTGAACTTCATATGTGCTATATTTCCATAGACAAATTTAAGTTATCTTTTTTGAAGTTCCCCTGTTTTTTTCCCAGGGGCGAGCACTGATAAACAAGCCTACGCAGTTTACAGCGCATCCGCTAATTTAAAATCACCATTTTAAGGCAACCCATACTTTAATTTTCTACCTGTTTATCTTTATCCTAATTTTCTTCGCAATTCATAAACAGGCATTACAGTTATTTCATTTTCTATTATTTCAGACTGCGAAAATGTGACAATAAACGATTTATCAATTTTGTATTTGTCATTTGCATATAATAAGCCACTTATTTCTCTTTCTTTGTTAGCAGAAGTTAATTCATAACAGGCCTGTATTGAATAGATTATATTTTTATGACGAATAATGAAATCACATTCCTTCGTATCATTTAATAAATATATCTCATTAATCCCCGCTTTTTTTAACTCTGCAAAAACCATATTCTCAAACAATTTGCCTTTGTTCTCTGAAAAATTTAACGATACGATATTAATTAATCCGTTATCTATTGAATACAATTTTCTTCGGGACTTTATCTGTTTCTTTAATTTGTAACTAAACTGTGGTATCTCATAAATCAAATATGCATCCTTCATTGCATTAATGTATTCTTTAATGGTTATATCGTTTACATTTAATGCTTTAGATAAACTATTGTAAGAGTATAAAGCGGCTGTGTTATTGAAAACGTAATATGAAATCTGCTTAAATAAGCGATAATCCCTTATATCCTTATTGATTATACAATCTTTAATTATGATGCTGTCATAATAGGATATCAAAATCTCGTGTTTAATGTCATTTTCTTCCTGTAAAACAATTTCCGGAAAACAACCTGATTTTAATGCATCTGTCAAAACATTATTAACTTTTGGCTGATTTTGCGTTATACTCAGGTTGTCATTAAGCTTGTAATATGTTAATATTTCATTGATAGACAAGGGGAATAATTGATGCAAAACATATCTTCCTGACAACAATGCTGAATAATCAGAATTTAATAACCTGGAATTTGATCCGCTAATGCATATTTTTTTAAATCTTTCGGCATCATATACGCTTTTGAGGTATTTTTCCCATCCCTTAACATTCTGTATTTCATCAATAAATAAATATTTTACTTTGATTCCTGTGATTGTTTCAGCATGCTCAATAAGTTTATGAAAAAGAGCCGGATTATTATATGTCTCAGAAAAGGAAGGGTCATCCAGATTTACAAACAATAATGATTTGGGATCTTCAGTTTCCATGAGCCAATTAATATAAAGCTTCATTATGGAGGATTTGCCGCTTCTCCTTAATCCGGAAATTATCTGAATTTCTTTAATAGAATTCAGCTTTTTCAAACTTTCCAGAAGTTCACGTTTGATCTTTACAGAATATTTTTTGTTATTCCAATGCGCATTATGTAATACTAAAGCATTTTTCATATTCAAAGCATGGTTTGTATTATTTTGCTAATTTACTAATTATAATTAGAACTAAAAAAGTTTTTTCATGTTATTTACATTGAAAGCCGCTTTTGTCATGGTTTTTGCAAAAAAGCAAAAACACATGGCAAAAGCTACCGGGGTGGGTGTTTGTCACACCACGGGTTTCACCCGTGGTTATTCATGTTTGACCACTTCGTGGTCAGTTTGTCAAACCACCGTTGGTGGCAATTGGCTGGCGGGGCTAAAGCCCTTTTGAATGCTGTTGCTTTTAACCACACTGCCCTAAAGGACGGGGTTTTTGCTGCAAGCGTCCTCCACATCCCTGAAAGCGGTGTGTTGAGTTTATTCGAAACAGGTTGAATGATAAAGCTACAACAGAGCTTGCCAGGCAGTATCTTAAAGCTACCGATTTATAATCCATGCACAATACAACTAACCTTTATGTATGTTACAAAAAAGTTAGTTATATTTAGGTTAGTTACTTAATTGTTTGTATATTTGCACAAATCTTTAATCATGACAACGCCATTTACATTTGGAAAAATTGCTTACGATTCAAATTTCACAAACAGGGAAAATGAATCATTAAGGCTAACTACAAATTTACCTCAGGAATAAATACCATTTTAATTTCTCCAAGACGCTGGGGAAAATCATCGTTGGTTGTAAAATCTGCTAAACTATCCAAAAAGAAAGACAAACAACTGAGGTTTGTTTTCATTGATTTATTTAATGTCCGCACAGAAGAGGAGTTCTATATTTTACTGGCAAAAAATGTATTGCTACAATCGAATACAAAAGTTGAAGAGATCATCGAAAAAGCAGGTAAATTTCTGGGTAGATTGGTTCCCAATTTATCATTTAGTCCCGAATCAAACAATGAGTTCAGCATTAGTTTTAACTGGAATGAAGTTAAGAAGAATCCCGATGAAATTCTGAATTTAGCAGAAAACATCGCAAAAGAAAAGAACTTCAGGTTTGTAATCTGTATTGATGAGTTTCAGAATATCTCCAGTTTTGGGGATTCGCTGGCTATACAGAAAAAGCTCAGGGCTAACTGGCAGAAGCATAAAAACGTAACGTACTGCTTATACGGTAGTAAACGGCACATGTTAATGCATGTATTTACGTCATCATCAATGCCGTTTTATAAATTTGGGGATATTTTGTTTTTACAAAAAATTGAAAAAACTGCACTTCGAAAGTTTGTTATTAAGCGATTTAAAGATACAGGGAAAAAGATTGACAAAAATCTTGCTGAAATGATTATTGACATGGCTGAATGTCATCCTTATTATGTGCAACAATTGGCTCAACTTGTTTGGTTAAGAACGTCTATTGAATGCACCAAAGAAATTGTATTAAATGCACACGAGAGCTTGATATTGCAATTAGATTATTTGTTTCAAAAACTCACCGATGGTTTAAGTAATACACAGGTCAACTTTTTAAAAGCTTTAATTTCCGGGGAAACACATTTAAGCTCAAAAGATGTTATTGATACCTATAATCTTGGCACGTCTGCAAATGTTTCCAGAATTAAATCCAGTCTCGAAAATAAAGAAATTGTAGATTTGTTTGATAATTCAATTACGATTCTAGACCCAATGTATCACTATTGGTTAAGGCATTTTTATTTTAAAATCAAGTAGTTATTTTAGAGAATCGTCAAATCCTCCAGCCGCCTATACTAGTGCAGTAATATGCCGCTTTTGTCATGGTTTTTGCAGAAAAGCAAAAACACATGCCAAAAGTTACGGTGTGGGGTGGTGTCACACCACGGGTTGTACCCGTGGTTATTCATGTTTGACCACTTCGTGGTCAGGTGATTATCGCAGGCCTTCAGCCTGCTTACGGCTGGGTCTTGTATCACTTGGGGCGTTGCCCCAAGCTTTGGTATCGCAGGCCTTCAGCCTGTACAAGCTGCTCACCTGTTATAATAGCATCGGCATCGCTTAGAGTTCGTCAAACCACCGTTGGTGGCAATTGGCTGGCGGGGTAAAAACACTGCTGCAATACTGTTGCTTTGAACCACCCCGCCTAAAGGACGGGGTTTTTGCTGCAACAACTTCGAAAGGTAATGATGGCTGATAGTTCGGCAGCGCTTGTTTCGACACCGCTCAACACATCGCACTACATCGCCTGACAGGTGGTTCAGCAGGTGGCATGTCACTTTCTGCAGCCCGCCGGAGACGGATACCCTGCTGCCGGTGATGGCTGTGTTTTTGCACTGCAGGCAGAGTGACAGGCGAAACTCCTGTTCTGCAGTGTTGCAAAAACAGGCATCAACGGTAGGTGGTAGCAGGCGTAGGCGGAGATAATGTAAAATAAAGGCACACCTGATTCCGCTGCCCAAATAAAAAAAGGAAGTTAATTAATCCGTTATATTTTACGATATAAATTTAAAATCGCGTCCCAGGAAGTAGGCATTATCACCAAGGGCTTCTTCGATACGCAATAACTGGTTGTATTTAGCGATGCGGTCGGACCGTGAAGCCGATCCGGTTTTTATCATGCCTGTATTGAGCGCCACAGCCAAGTCGGCAATAAACGTATTTTCTGTCTCGCCGGACCTGTGACTGATTACAGATGTATAAGAACTTCTGTGAGCTACTTCCACGGCCTGAATTGTTTCTGAGAGCGTGCCAATTTGGTTTACTTTAATGAGGATTGAATTGGCCACTGAATTCTGAATGCCGCGCACGAGGCGTTTCACGTTGGTAACAAAAAGGTCATCACCGACGAGTTGCACTTTATCACCAATTTCAGCGGTCATTTTTGCCCATCCTTGCCAGTCGTCTTCAGCAAGGCCATCTTCAATGGAAATGATGGGGTATTTTTTCACCCACTCGGACCAATACTGAACCATATCGTCTGAGCTCAATTTTTTATTGTTTGATTTGAGTTCATAATGCCCGGTTTCTTCGTTGTAAAATTCGGAAGCAGCGGGATCAAGGGCAATGTAAACTTCTTCGCCGGGTTTATAACCGGCTTTTTCGATGGCTTTGAGCACCACTTCAATGGCCTCCTCGTTGGATTTCAGGGCGGGTGCAAAACCACCTTCATCGCCAACGTTGGTTGAATAACCCGCATCTTTGAGTACGGCTTTGAGGTTATGAAATATTTCCACACCCATTCTGAGGGCTTCTGAAAAAGTTACGGCGCCTACGGGCATTATCATATATTCCTGAAAATCTATGTTGTTGTCGGCGTGGGAACCTCCGTTAAGAATATTCATCATGGGAATGGGAAGGGTGTTGGCAGAAACGCCCCCGATGTAGTTATACAAAGGGATGCCATGATATTGGGCAGCAGCTTCTGCCGCCGCAAGTGAAACCCCAAGTATGGCATTGGCTCCCAGTTCACTTTTATTTTCCGTTCCGTCAAGTTGAAGCAAGGTTCTGTCGATATCATTTTGGCTGTCAACATACATTCCAACGAGTCCTTCAGCAATGGTTTTGTTTACATTATAAATCGCTTTGTTAACGGATTTTCCCATAAACCGGGATTTTTCATTGTCACGCAGCTCCACTGCTTCGTGAACGCCTGTGGATGCTCCCGAAGGCACGGCAGCTCTTCCGACAAAGCCGCTTTGTGTCATAATTTCTACTTCAACGGTTGGATTTCCCCGTGAGTCGAGTATTTGCCTGGCATGAATGTTTGAAATTTGTCCCATAGTGTTTAGTGTTTTCTTTAGTTGAGCATAAAATTATAAAAAAATATCATCTGAATACAACATTCGATAAAATCGGGGATTATTCCCTTAGAATATCCCGTATATGTTTATTATTAGCAACAAACAAAGGGTTTATAATGTTCAGATATAAAAACAAAAAACCTCATTATCTTATCCGTCACAGGGAGGCATAAAACAACAAGGTTTTTGCAGCGATCCTGGACAGGAGGAGGTTAGGATTCGCTGTTTTTTTTATCGTCCTTTTTGTCTTTTGGGGTATCTTTTTGTTTATTGTCAGCTGAATCTTCTTTTTTTGTTTTGGCCTCAGGTTTGGCTGTTTCTTTTTTCTCCTCAGCGGGTTTTTCTTTAGCCTGGGGCTCACTTTTATGGGAATCAGCTTCTTCAGTTTTCTTTTCTTTGGGCTTTTTAGCATCTTCGGTGTCAGCCTTAGCTTCTTTACCGGTTTCGGGTTTTTCAGGCTTTTGTTCTTTCTCCTTTTCAGCACCCTGTTTAGCTTCAGTATCCGTTTCAGCTTTAGCCGGGGGTTTTTCTTCCGCCGCTTTTTCTTGCTGTTGTTCTTTGGCGGCACTTTCGGTTTGTTTATCCGTTTGCTCCGCTTTTTTCTTAGAGCCTCCGCGTCTTCCACCACGCCTGCTGCGTTTCTTTTTGGATGTTTCTTCTTCTTTGGCGGCCAGCATATTTTCGTTGTAATCAACGAGTTCAATGATGCACATTTCTGCGTTATCGCCAAGTCGATTTACAGTTTTCAGGATACGTGTGTATCCACCCGGACGCTCTCCAATTTTCACAACGATATTCCGGAAAAGTTCAGACACCGCATCTTTGTCCTGTAATTTCTTAAATACCATTCTTCTGTTATGAGTATTGTCTTCCTTTGCCTTTGTAATCAATGGTTCCACATACTTTTTCAGTGCCTTGGCTTTAGCTGATGTTGTATTAATACGTTTATGTATTATAAGCGATGCAGCCATATTGCTTAACATGGCTTTACGATGTGCAGGGGTTCTTCCCAAATGGTTAAATGACTTTCTATGTCTCATCACAAATCAATTTATTCCTTGTCCAACTTATATTTCGATGTATCAAGACCAAAATCCAGATTGAGGTTATCCAACAGGTCTTCGAGTTCATTCAGTGATTTTTTACCGAAATTTCTAAATTTCAAAAGATCGGTTTTATTGTATTGAACCAAATCTCCGAGGGTTTCAACATCGGCTGCTTTGAGGCAGTTGAGTGCTCTGACAGAGAGGTCCAGATCAACGAGTTTGGTTTTGAGCAATTGCCTCATGTGCAACACTTCTTCATCAAATTCTTCATTCCCGGGGCTTTCATCTTCATCCAGGGTAATTTTTTCATCGCTAAAGAGCATGAAATGCTGGATCAGAATTTTAGCAGCTTCTTTGAGAGCTTCTTTTGGTTCCACAGATCCATCGGTTTCAATTTCCAGGATCAGTTTTTCAAAATCCGTTTTTTGTTCTATCCTCATGTTATCGATGGTATATTGTACATTACGGATAGGTGTAAATACAGAACCAATGGGGATAATGCCAATTTCTTCATCCTCTTCCGGTGTGTTCATTTCCGGGGGTACATATCCTCTGCCTTTGCTTACGGTAATATCCATTTTTAAGGCTACATCAGGTTCCATATGACAGATTTCGAGATCGGGATTCAGGATTTTGAATCCGGTAAGAAATTTACCAATATCGCCAGCTTTAAAGACATTTTGCCCTGAAACGTTAACGGTAATTTTTTCCCCGTCGAAATCATCAATTTGCTGTTTGAACCTCACTTGCTTAAGTTGCAGGATAATCTCTGTAACGTCTTCGATTATTCCTTTGATGGTTGAAAATTCATGATCAACGCCATCAATTTTTATATTGGTGATAGCAAATCCTTCGAGCGAGGACAAGAGAATTCGCCTTAAGGCATTTCCAATGGTAATGCCATATCCGGGTTCAAGTGGTTTAAACTCAAATTTTCCTGTATAACCGTCAGCTTCAAGCATGACGACTTTATCCGGTTTCTGAAAAGGTATAATAGCCATAAATATAGGGTTATGGATTATTTAGAATATAATTCAACAATTAACTGTTCTTCAATATTTTCGGGTATTTCTTCCCGTTGGGGCAAATTTAAAAATTTGCCGGCCATTTGGTCTTGGTCCCATTCCAGCCATGAAAATTTTCCATGGTTAGCAGACTGGAGTGATTCGGTGATGACATCCAGTGCTTTGGAACGCTCACGCACACCCACAATATCACCTGCTCTGACGCGTGCTGAAGGGATGTTCAGTACGTTTCCGTTAACCACAATATGCCTGTGTGTAACGAGTTGTCTTGCAGCCTGTCTTGTTGGTGCAATGCCCAGTCTGAAAACCACATTATCGAGCCTTGATTCGAGTAACTGAAGCAAAACAGTACCAGTAACACCTTTGGCGCTATTGGCTTTTTTGTAAATATTTAAAAACTGTCTTTCCAACACACCATAGGTATATTTGGCTTTTTGTTTCTCTTTAAGTTGCGTGCCGTACTCTGAAACTTTACGTCTTCTTCTGTTATTACCATGTTGTCCGGGTGGATAATTCTTTTTTTCAAAGTATTTATCCGGTCCGTAAATGGGTTCACCAATTTTTCTGGCAATTTTTGTTCTTGGTCCTCTGTATCTAGCCATGAATCAATCAATTAAATTATTAAACTCTTCTTCTTTTTGATGGTCTGCAACCATTGTGGGGCAATGGTGTCACATCAATAATCTCGGTAATTTGGATTCCAGTATTATGAATAGCTCTCATAGCAGATTCGCGTCCGGAACCGGGGCCTTTGACATAAGCCTTTGCTTTTCTCATGCCAGCATCGTAAGCCACTTTTGCACATTCTTCAGCAGCCACCTGGGCAGCATAAGGTGTGTTTTTCTTACTTCCTCTGAAGCCTCTTTTTCCAGATGAAGACCAGCTTATAACCTGTCCATCACTGTTGGTGAGGCTAATGATAATATTGTTAAACGACGAATGAATATGAGCTTGCCCCATTGTATCCACTCTGACAATACGTTTTCTTGTAACTTTTGTTTTCTTTTTTGCCATATCATTAAAAATGTATTAAATAGCTTTCTTTTTACCTGCGATGGTTTTCTTTTTACCACGACGTGTGCGGGCATTGTTTTTAGTATTTTGCCCTCTCAGGGGTAAGCCTGTACGATGACGAATACCCCTGTATGCTCCAATGTCCATAAGGCGTTTGATATCCATCTGAACGCGTGATCTGAGTTCTCCTTCGACAATGTAGTCTTCCATCACATTCCTGAGGGCTGCCAATTGATCGTCAGTCCAGTCATTGGATTTAATATTCGGGTCCACGTCGGCTTTTGTTAAGATTTCTTTGGCCCGGCTTTTCCCAATTCCGTAAATATAAGTGAGAGCGATTTCTCCTCTCTTGTTGTTTGGTACATCAACACCAGCGATTCTTGCCATAATGTATTATTTGTTTTTATTAATTCACAATCATTTTAATCATTACCCCTGACGCATTTTAAATTTAGGGTTTTTCTTATTAATAAGGTACACCCTTCCTTTGCGCCTGACGATTTTACAATTAGCGGATCTTTTTTTAACGGATGCTCTAACTTTCATATCGTATTCCTTCCATTTTATTTGTTTATTTATTTATAACGAAACGTAATTCTTCCTTTGGTTAAATCATACGGAGACATTTCAACTTTCACTCTGTCACCGGGCAAAATTTTGATGTAATGCATTCTCATTTTGCCGGAGATATGAGCTGTTATCACATGTCCGTTTTCAAGTTCTACTCTGAACATAGCGTTTGACAATGCTTCAAGTATTGTTCCATCTTGTTCAATCGAAGGTTGTTTCGCCATAATTTATTTATTTAATTTATTTTGTTCAACTGCTTTATCAATAATACTGAAATCCGACAGGATATCAGCTTTTCCTTTAGTGATTGCCACGGTATGCTCAAAATGAGCAGCTGGTTTATGGTCTGTTGTCCGAATGGTCCAGCCATCCTTTTCCTGCCGGATAAACCGTTTTCCCATGGTGATCATGGGTTCGATGGCAATACACATTCCACGCTGCAATTTATGTCCTGTTCCTTTACGTCCAAAATTTGGGACTTCGGGTTCTTCGTGCAGGTTTTTGCCAATTCCATGGCCAACCAATTCCCTGACAACTCCATACCCGTTATTTTCGGCATGTTGTTGTATAGCGTGTGCGATATCACCAATGCGGTTTCCGTTGACAGCCATTTCGATCCCTTTATACAAGGATTCTCTGGTTATTCTCAATAGATGTTTCACTTGATCAGAAACCGTTCCAACTTCGAAAGTAAAACATGAGTCACCATTGAATCCATTTTTTACGGCGCCAATATCAATGGAGACGATATCTCCGTCTTCAAGTGCTGTATCATCCGGGATTCCATGAACAACCACATCGTTAACAGAGATACAAACTGAATTCGGGAAGCCGGAATAGTTCAAAAAGCCTGGTACAGCTCCCATATCCCTGATAAACTCATCAGCAAGTTTATCAATGGCGATGGTAGTCATTCCGGGCTTAATGACCCGAGCAATTTCGGCATGTGTCATAGACACTATCCGGTTACTTTCCCGCATCATTTCAATTTCTTCCTCTGTTTTTAAATATATCATCAAAGAACATTTACAAGGCTGAAGCTGTTTGGCCCCTGCCTTTAATTCTGCCTGATTTTGTCAATCCGTCATAATGTCTCATCATCAGGTGTGACTCGATTTGTTGCAATGTATCAAGCACAACACCGACAAGGATAAGCAAAGAAGTTCCCCCATAAAATTGGGCAAACTGATTGTTTACTCCTGCCAGGATTGCAAATGCAGGCATTATAGCCACTACTGCCAGGAATATTGATCCGGGCAATGTAATACGTGACATTATAGTATCAATAAATTCAACGGTTTTCTTACCAGGTTTCACACCAGGTATAAAGCCGCCGTTTTTCTTCATATCTTCAGCCATTTGCTGCGGATTCACAGTAACAGCCGTATAGAAGTAGGTAAATAAAATAATCATTATTGCAAACACAGCGTTATACCAGAATCCGGTATAATCGGCAAATGCTGCCCCAAATCGGCTCATGGCATCAGAATCGCTAAATCCGGATATCATAATGGGCACAAACATCAATGCCTGGGCAAAAATGATGGGCATTACCCCTGCTGAATTTACTTTAAGCGGGATATATTGCCTAACGCCACCGTATTGCCTGTTGCCGACAACGCGTTTTGCGTATTGTACAGGAATCCTGCGAACGGCTTGCACAAGTGCAATGGTAAGCATAAAGATCACGAATAGGATTACAATTTCCACGAGCAACATGATAAGGCCTCCTGCTTGTGCTGTAAAACGTGACACGACTTCCTGGGCAAAAGACAATGGCATTCGGGCAATAATACCAATCATGATGATCAGTGAGATACCGTTACCTATGCCTTTATCGGTAATGCGTTCGCCAAGCCACATAACGAACATGGTGCCGGCAGTAAGAATAATAACAGAACTGATGGTAAACAAAGGCCCCCTGATGGCAAACGCTTCGGGCGGCAACTGTGAATGTAGATTAGCAATATAAGAAGGTGCCTGGAGCAGTAAAATACCAACGGTAAGGTATCTTGTTATCTGGTTTATCCGTTTTCTGCCGCTTTCGCCTTCCCGCTGCAGTCGTTGAAAATAAGGCACTGCAATGCCAAGAAGTTGAACAACAATTGAAGCCGAAATATAAGGCATAATCCCCAACCCAAACACAGAAGCTCTTGAAAAAGCACCGCCTGAGAACATATCAAGCAAGCCGAGCACCCCTTTGGATGTTTGTTGTTGAAGGCCTGCCAGCATATTGGGATCAACACCTGGTAAAACGACATGACTACCGAGTCTGTAGATCAAGATAAGACCCAAAGTTGTAAGGATCCGTTTACGCAAGTCCTCAATACGCCAAATATTTCTGATTGTTTCAACTAATCGTTTCATCCTTTACAATTTTTCTACAGTTCCACCAAGCTTTTCAATTTTTTTAGTTGCCGATTCAGAAAAAGCATGCGCTTTGACATTGACTTTTGATTTAATTTCGCCATTGCCAAGAATTTTCACAAGCTTATTAGGTTTTACAGCGCCGTATTTCACCAATACTTCCACATCAATGGTTTCGAGTTTATGTTTCTCGGCTATTTCCTGAAGCCTGGCTACATTTACAGGTTTATATACTTTTCGGTTAATGTTATTAAATCCATATTTTGGGCTGGTTCTCTGGAGTGGCATTTGTCCACCTTCGAACCCCAATTTTCTGGAATACCCGGATCTGGATTTAGCGCCTTTATGTCCACGTGTGGCGGTACCTCCTTTTCCGGAACCTTCGCCACGTCCGAAGCGTTTTCCATCCGGTTTATTTGATCCTTTTGCTGGTTTTAATGAGCTTAAATCCATTTTACACTGATCTTAATTATTTAACATCTTCTTTTTTCACAAGATGGCTGACTGCTTTAGCCATACCACTTATCTGAGGGCTTACCTCATGCACAACACTCTGATGCATTCTTTTTAATCCGAGAGCTTTCAGAGTATCTCTTTGTTTTTTATTGCAGTTTATACTGCTTCTGAACTGGGTAATTTTCACTTTTGCCATAACAATCAAAATTATCTTATCCGTTAAACACTTTTTCGAGTGAAATTCCTCTGTGTTCGGCCACTGTAACAGGGTCTCTCATTTCCAAAAGGGCCTTCATAGTAGCTTTAACAAGGTTATGAGGATTTGCTGAACCTTTGGATTTGGCGAGTACGTCTTTAATACCCACGCTATCCAGCACAGCACGCATTGCACCACCGGCTACTACACCCGTACCCGGAGATGCAGGTTTCAGCCATATTTTAGCTCCGCTGTACTTTGCTGTTTGCTCGTGAGGTATTGTATTGGAATAAAGGCGCATCTTTACCAGATTCTTTTTAGCATCTTCCACAGCTTTTTCAATGGCAGAAGCGACTTCTCCGGCTTTACCCAAACCATGTCCGACAACACCTTCTTCATTACCAACCACAACAATAGCAGCAAAGGCAAAGTTACGTCCACCTTTGGTTACTTTTGTTACTCTGTTAATAGCAACCAATCTGTCTTTCAGATCGAGGTCGCTGGCTTTAACTTTTTTTACGTTTAATGTCATAATATTTAAAATTTTAAGCCTCCTTTTCTGGCGCCTTCAGCAAAAGCTTTCACACGTCCATGATATTTATATCCACTTCTGTCAAACACAACGGTTGAGATTCCTTCTTCAATGGCTATTTTAGCAAAAGCCTCCCCCGTTTTCTGTGCCACTTCAGATTTTGTTCCTTTAAGGTCTGCCAGATCTTTTGCTTTTGATGTAATAGCAGCTAAGGTAACACCTTTATCATCATTGATGATCTGCGCAGAGATGTGTTTATTAGAACGAAACACAGCCAACCTGGGTTTTTCAGTAGTTCCTGAGATTTTTCCCCGGATGCTTTTACGAATTCTTTGTCTGCTTGTTAATTTTTTATTTGACATAACAATTGATGTTAAAAATTATACACTGGCTGTTTTACCAGCTTTTCTCCTGATTTCTTCACCCACAAACCGGATTCCTTTACCTTTATAGGGTTCAGGTGGCCTGAGTGCTCTAATTTTTGCAACGACCTGGCCCAGCAATTGTTTATCGGCACTTTTGAGGGTAATGATTGTATTTTTTCTTTTTTCAGTTTTGCATTCCACCTCAATTTCAGGTGGCATTTCAAAATAAATATGGTGAGAATACCCAAGTGCAAAATCAATCAATTGACCATTATTCTCGGCTTTAAAACCAACGCCTACCAGTTCGAGTTTTTCTGAAAAGCCTTTTGATGCCCCTTCAATCATATTGGCAAGAAGTGAGCGATACAATCCGTGCATGGCTTTGTGTCTGATTGCCTCAGATGGTCTTTCCAACACGATTTGGTTATCATCCTTGTTGATTTTCAATTCTTTATTGACTTCCTGTTCTAATTCTCCTACCGGTCCTTTTACGGTAACAAGATTTCCTTTCACCTCCACGGTGACTTTTTCCGGTATTTGAATTGGTAAATTACCTGTTCTTGACATGATAAAAATTTTAATAAACGTAACACAATACTTCGCCACCCAAATTCAGCTTTTTAGCTTCTTTGTCAGACATCACACCATGAGAAGTTGAAATCAAAGCAACTCCCAGTCCATTGAGTACCCTTGGAATGCTTTTAACATTCACATACTGTCTGAGGCCTGGCTTGCTGACACGTTCAAGGTTTTTGATGGCTGATACTTTTGTTTTGGGATGATATTTCAAAGCGATTTTGATCATTCCCTGTTTATTATCCTCATCAAATTTATAATTAAGGATATATCCTTTATCAAAAAGGACTTTAGTCATTTCATACTTAAGATTTGACCCGGGTATTTCCACAACCCTTTGTTTGGCCTGGATACCGTTTCTAATTCTGGTCAAATAATCTGCAATCGGATCTGTCATAATTTCACACTTATCAAATGATTACCAACTCGCTTTTTTAACTCCCGGGATGAGGCCATTGGATGCCATTTCCCTGAACACAATTCTGCTTACCCCAAACTGGCGCATGTATCCTTTGGGTCTTCCTGTGATGCTGCACCGGTTATGTAAGCGTACTCTAGATGAATTTCTGGGCAATTTATGAAGGGCATCGTAATTACCTTCAGCTTTCAGTTTTGCCCGCTTTTCAGCGTATTTTTCAACCATTTTTTTGCGCTTTCTTTCACGCGCTTTCATGGATTCTTTGGCCATATCGTATTATTTTTGTTTGTTTTTAAAAGGTATTCCAAATTCAGTTAACAAAGCATAAGCTTCCTCATCTGTTTTGGCAGTAGTTACCATTGTGATGTTCATTCCCATGATTTTATTGACTTTATCAAGGTTAATTTCGGGAAAAATAATTTGTTCATTGATGCCCAGGGTATAATTTCCGTGGCCATCAAATTTGATACCTACACCTTTAAAATCTCTGATTCGAGGCAAGGCACTGCGTACAAGCCTTTCAAGGAATTCATACATTTTATGCCTTCTTAGGGTCACTCTTACACCAATGGGCATTCCTTTACGCACTTTAAAATTAGAAATATCCCTTTTTGAGTAGGTAGCTACCGGCTTTTGTCCGGTAATAAGTGCCAACTCTTCGAGTGCCGTGGTAATGAGTTTTTTATCGGTGATAGCATCTCCTATTCCCTGATTTAAAACAATTTTCTCTACTTTAGGTATCTCCATTACTGAGGTATATTGAAATTGGTCTTTCAATTTAGGAATAATTTCCTCCTCATATTTTTTCTGAAAATTCGGTTTGTATGCCATTACTAAATTTCCTCCCCTGATATTTTTGAATAACGAATCAGCTTATTATTTTCTTTTCTTCTTCCTACGCGGGTAGGTTTACCCTCTTTCGGGTCAATTACCATAAGGTTCGACACATGAATTGGTGCTTCTTGTTTAATGATGCCTCCTTCGGTGTTTTTGGCATCCGGTTTTGAATGCTTTGAGACAATATTTGCACCTTCCACGATGGCCTTATATTTTTTTGGCAGAACCTGGAGCACTTTACCCTGGTAACCTTTGGATTCACCCGCAATTACCATCACTGTATCTCCTTTTTTGATATGTAATTTTTTTGACATGTCTATAAAATTTACAATACTTCAGATGCTAATGAAATAATTCTCATGTGTTTTTTATCTCTTAATTCCCTGGCAATAGGGCCAAAAATACGCGTGCCCTTAATTTCTCCGGTTGCATCCAGCAATACACAGGCATTATCATCAAACCTTATGTATGAACCATCCTGCCGCCGGACTTCTTTATTGGTTCTAACCACAACAGCTCTTGACATGGTTCCTTTTTTTACTTCGCTACCAGGGATAGCGGTTTTCACAGTAACCATAATCTGGTCGCCAATACTGGCATATTTTTTTCTTGTACCACCCAGCACACGTATGCACTGAACAATTTTCGCACCGCTGTTATCGGCTACTGTCAATTTTGATTCCTGCTGTATCATTCTTATTTAACTTTTTCAATGATTTCAACTAATCTCCACTTTTTATTTTTGCTCATCGGGCGTGTTTCCATAATTCTTACAGTATCACCGATATCGCATTTGTTATCTTCATCATGTGCGATAAACCGTTTGCTTTTGTTGACAAATTTACCGTACATCGGATGTTTTTCTTTTCGTTTAACGTTGACAGTAATGGACTTATCCATTTTGTTGCTGAATACAACACCTACACGTTCTTTTCGTAAATTTCGTTCCATAGTTTTTCTATTTTTCACTAAGTTCCCGAGACCTCAATTCTGTTTTTAACCGGGCAATATCACGTTTAACATCCGTAATTTTATTTGGATTCTCAAGGGGAGAAACGGCATGACTCATTTTTAACCTGGTGAGCGTATTTTTCTCATCCCCGATTTTTTCAATAATCTCTTTGGTTGTCAATTCTTTTATTTCGCTGTTCTTCATTGCTTAACATTTTAATTATTAAAATCATAATCCCTTCTGACAATGAACTTTGTTCTCACGGGCAATTTTTGGGCACCCAACCTGAGTGCTTCCTGTGCTTTATCAAAGGGGACACCATCGATTTCAAACATGATTCTGCCGGGGGTAACCCTTGCCACAAACGTTTCCGGATCACCTTTACCTTTACCCATACGCACTTCAGCGGGTTTTTTGGTGATGGGTTTATCGGGAAATATTCTTACCCATAATTTCCCTTGTCTCTGCATTTCACGCGTAATAGCGATCCTGGCGGATTCAATTTGCCGACCGTCAATCCAGCTTGTTTCAAGTGTTTTCAAGGCAAATGAACCAAAGGCAATAGAGGTGCCGCGATGAGCGTTACCTTTCATTTTGCCTTTTTGGTGTCTTCTGTATTTTACTTTTTTGGGTTGTAACATGATCAATGCACTTTATTTTCTTCTGTTTTTACTAAACCGTTTTTTACCACCTTTTTTACCCATCCCTGCGTTTGGTGATAGATCAGCTTTTCCATAAATTTCGCCGCGGCAAATCCAAACTTTCACACCTATCATTCCTGTTTTTGTCAAGGCTTCGGAAAGTGCATAATCAATATCAGCACGAAAAGTATGCAATGGGATTCTTCCTTCCTTGTAGGTTTCTGAACGAGCCATTTCAGCACCATTGAGTCTTCCGGATACCAGTACTTTAATACCCTGTGCATCCATCCTCATTGTGGATGCGATTGCCATTTTCACAGCCCTGCGGTATGCAATTTTACCTTCAATCTGCCTGGCAATGTTCGAGGCAACTAATTGAGCAACAAGTTCGGGTCTTTTAATTTCAAAGATATTTACCTGAACCTCTTTGGATGTGATTTTCTTCAATTCTTCTTTTAGTTTATCCACTTCTGAACCACCACGTCCGATAATGATACCGGGCCGGGCTGTATGTACAGTGATGGTAACCATTTTAACTGACCGTTCAATCACAATTTTAGCCACACTGGCCTTTGCAAGGCGTACATTCAGGTACTGGCGTAATTTATAATCTTCAAGAAGTTTATCACTGTAATTATTACCACCATACCAGTTTGAATCCCATCCTTTGATGATACCTAATCTATTGCTTATTGGATTTACCTTTTGTCCCATTGACTCAATTTTTAATTATCAGATTCTTCTTCAACGTTTACAGATTCAATTTCTTCATTGTTTTCGGATTCGCTGCTGATCAATGCACTGGCACTTTCAACAGCGAGGTACACATGATTTGAACGTTTTCTAATCCTGTGTGCTCTACCTTGCGGTGCTGGTTGTATTCTTTTCAGCATACGAGCAGAATCAACATGTATGTCACTAACAAACAGGTTAGCATCCTCAATTCTGACACCTTCATTTTTTGCCTGCCAATTTGCAATGGCTGACATCAGTAGTTTCTCCAGTCTTCCGGAAGCTTCTTTGGAAGAGAACTTTAAGATATCCAACGCTTCATCAACTGACTTGCCTCTGATCAAATCCGCCATCAACCTCATTTTACGAGGTGATGTAGGGCAATTTTTCAGCGCAGCAAAACTTATATTTTTTCTGGCCTCTTTTCTTTTTTCGGCCGCTATTCTTTTTCTTGCACCCATAATAATTTACTGTTTTTTACTTTCTAGTTCCTCCATGACCTCTAAACGTTCTTGTCGGAGCAAATTCTCCAAGTTTATGCCCTACCATATTTTCGGTAATATATACAGGGACAAACTTTTTACCATTATGAACAGCAATGGTTAATCCGACAAAATCGGGAGAAATGATTGATGCCCTAGCCCATGTTTTAATTACCGACTTTTTTTTGGCTTCCTGCATGACCATTACTTTTTTATCCAGGCTGGGATTAATAAATGGTCCTTTTTTTAACGATCTGCTCATATTAATTAGGAATTATTTTTTTCTTTTTTTACGTCTTTCAATAATATATTTATCCGATGCTTTATTTGGTGTGCGTGTTTTATACCCTTTGGCATAGAGTCCTTTTTTAGACCGTGGGTGTCCACCGGAGGCACGGCCTTCACCGCCACCCATTGGGTGATCAACGGGATTCATAACAACGCCACGCACCCTTGGTCTGCGTCCCTGCCAGCGTGATCTTCCGGCTTTTCCGGATATTTCAAGGCTGTGATCTGCATTAGACACACTTCCAATGGTAGCTTTACAGGTAGTAAGTAATCTGCGAATTTCGCCTGATGGCAATTTTACAACGGCATATTTGCCTTCCCTGGAAACGATTTGTGCAAAAGCCCCGGCACTTCGAACCAACATGGCTCCTTGTCCGGGATGCATTTCGATATTATGTACAATTGTTCCCAAGGGAATATCTTTTAAAAACAAAGCATTTCCTATTTCAGGGGCAACTCCTTTTCCACTCAGTATTTCCTGGTCAACAGTTATTCCATTGGGAGCAAGGATATACCGTTTTTCTCCATCTTCATATTGAACCATTGCGATCCGTGCAGATCTGTTTGGGTCATATTCAATTGTTTTAACGGTGGCTTTCATGCCATCTTTGTTCCTTTTGAAATCCATCACACGGTATCTGCGTTTATGACCGCCTCCCCGATGGGGCAGGGTCATTTTACCTGCCTTGTTTCTTCCACCTGATTTTTTCAAAGGTTCAAGCAATGATTTTTGCGGTTTTTTCGATGTGATATCGGAAAAACTGCTTATCATCTTATTTCGTTGTCCCGGTGTTGAGGGTTTAAATTTTCTGACTGCCATAATTTCAGATTAAATATTGCTATAAAAATCAATTGTATCGGATTCATCAAGACTGACAATGGCCTTTTTATAGGCATTGGTTCTTCCACTGACGATACCAGTTTTGGTATATCGGGTTTTCAACTTGCCATCGTAGCGCATTGTGTTGACACTAAGTACGTTTACATCATACAATTCTTCAATTGCCTGTTTGATCTGTACTTTATTTGCTTTTACATCTACAATAAATCCATAACGGTTCAGTTTTTCACTCTGATCCGTCATTTTTTCTGTCACTATTGGTTTCACTAAAACATTCATTTCGATCACTTTTTAAGCCAGGTTTTCATTCAAAACCTTAATTGATTCTTCATCAAACATCAAAATTGAGGCTTTTAAAATGTTGTAAGTATTTAAATTAGAAACACTTACAACATTGACGCCCGGTAAATTTCGAGATGACAAATATAGGTTTTTATTTTGTTGATTCACAACAAAAACCAAATTTTTCTCAGAAATTTTAAAAATTTTCTGAATTTCCGTGACATTCCGGGTTTTTATTTCATCAATTCCAAAATTATCAACGACAAATACATCACCATCTTTCACTTTGTAACTAAGGGCGGATTTTCTTGCAAGCCGCTTGGTTTTCTTGTTGATTTTATGGTTATAGTCTTTTGGACGCGGTCCAAAAGTACGTCCACCGCCTCTGAAAATAGGGTTTTTAATGTCCCCTGCACGAGCTGTGCCGGTACCTTTTTGCCGTTTGATTTTTCTGGTACTACCCTTTATATCACTACGTTCTTTGGTTTTGTGTGTCCCTTGCCTTTTGTTTGCCAGGTGTTGTTTACAATCCAGATAGATGGCATGATCATTTGGTTCAACAGCAAAAACAGCATCGTTGACCTCAAGGGTATTTCCGGTTTCCTGGCCTTTGTTATTATATACTTTTAGTTTCATTATTTCTCAATTATTAAATATGAACCTTTAGCACCTGGTACGGAACCTTTGACTAACAATAAATTACTTTCGGGTATTTTTTTCAAAACTTTGAGGCTGATCATTTTTACTTTTTTGCCTCCGTCACGGCCTCCCATGCGCATGCCTTTAAACACACGTGATGGATCCGAAGATCCTCCGAGTGATCCGGGAGCTCTTTCCCTGTCTTTTTGACCATGCGTACGGCCGCCAACGCCCGAGAAGTTATGGCGTTTTACGACACCCTGAAATCCTTTACCTTTTGTATTGCCACTTACATCGCACCATTCGCCTTCGATAAAAATATCCACGGTGATCTTGTCACCTGTTTTTACGTCCCTTCCATAATCACGAAATTCAACCACTTTACGTTTAGGGCTTGTTTTTGCCTTTTTAAAATGGTTTTTCATCGCTTTTGAGGTACGTTTTTCCTTTTTTTCATCGAAAGCAAGCTGAACGGCCTCATAGCCGTCAGATTTTTCGGTTTTAACCTGTGTAACAACACAAGGACCAGCTTCAATGACAGTGCATGGGATATTTTTCCCCTCAACACTGTAGATGGAAGTCATTCCTACTTTTTTACCTAATATTCCTTGCATTTTACTTAATATTAAAAGATTTACACTTTAATTTCCACGTCAACACCACTGGGCAGTTCGAGTTTCATCAGGGCATCAATGGTATTTGCTGTACTACTGTAAATATCCAGCAACCTTTTGTGTGAATTCACTTCAAACTGTTCCCGTGCTTTTTTGTTAACAAATGTAGCACGGTTTACTGTAAAAATCCGCTTGTGAGTAGGGAGTGGTATTGGCCCTCCAATCACAGCACCAGTGGTTTTTACTGTTTTTACGATCTTTTCTGAAGATTTGTCCAACAGATTGTGATCGTAAGACCTGAGCTTAATTCTTATTTTCTGACTCATATTTCATAACAATTAAAAAAACAACAATCCTTTTTCAAGTATTTTTTTCTCCAGTTCTTCGGGCATCGGCTCATAATGGCTAAATTCCATAGATGAGGTTGCTCTTCCTGAAGTTAATGTTCTTAATACGGTAACGTAACCAAATTGTTCGGCAAGCGGAACCATGGCACGTACAATTCTTGCGCCGCTTTGTTCGCCCATGCCTTTAATTTCAGCTCTGCGTTTATTTAAGTCAGCAACAACGTCACCAAGGTACTCTTCGGGAGTTGTCACTTCAAGTTTCATAACCGGTTCAAGCAGCCTTGATTTCATTTTACGGCTGGCATTTCTGAATGCTTGTCTTGCAGCTATTTCAAAAGAAAGCTCGTCGGAGTCAACAGGGTGTGTGCTGCCATCCACAAGTGTAACGTTGATGCCTTCGACAGGAAATCCTGCCAGGGGGCCATTGCTTAATGAGGAAGCAAATCCTTTTTCCACGGCAGAAATAAATTCCCTTGGTACAGCACCTCCCTTTATTTTATTTTCAAAAAAGAGGCCTTTTGTTCCCTCTTCCACTTCTGACATTATTACTTCAATATCAGCAAATTTGCCTTTTCCTCCGGTTTGTTTTTTGAATATTTCCCTGTGCTTAACCTCTCCCTCAAGCCTTTCCTTATAATTTACATGTGGATTACCGTGATTCAAATTCAGGCCAAATTCACGCTTTAATCTGTCAATCAATATTTCCAAATGTAACTCCCCCATACCATTAATGATAGTTTGACCTGATTGTTCGTCGTGCTTTACGGTAAAAGTAGGGTCTTCCTCGGCAATTTTGTCAAGGGATTTAGCCACTTTATCCAGGTCAGACTGTGCTTCAGGTTCAATGGCAAGCCCGATAACAGGTTCAGGAAATTGCATGGTTTCCAATATAATCGGTTTATTTTTATCACAGAGGGTATCTCCGGTCTTAATGTCTTTGAATCCAACGACTGCACAGATGTCTCCTGCGGATATTTTATCCAGCGACCTTTGTTTATTGGCATGCATCTGATACAATTTAGTAAGGCGCTCGTGTTTTTGCGTGCGCACATTGTATGCTTGTTGCTTTGCTTCGATGCTTCCGGAATATACCCTTACATAAGCAAGTCTGCCAACGTAACTGCTGGTAGCAATTTTAAAACACAGCGCGGCAAGCGGTTCTTCGGGATCAGGTTTACGAGAAAGGTATTCATTGGTTGCCGGATGTACACCTTCAATATTTTCTACATCCAACGGGCTTGGAAGATAATCAGCAATGGCATCAAGCAAAGGCTGAATGCCTTTATTTTTAAATGCAGCTCCACAAAAAACAGGAACAATCTCTCTGTTCAATACGGCTTTACGTGTGACTTTTTTGAATTCTTCGACAGAAATTTCACTTCTGTCATTGAAAAACCGCTCCAGTAATTGATCATCAGAAGCAGCGACGGTTTCAATCAACTTTTCTCTCCATTCATGGACTTCATTTTCCAATTCTTCGGGCACATCGGTAATTTCAAACTTAGCACCAAGGCCATTATCATCAGGTGGCCATAAGTATGCTTTTTCGGTGATCAGATCAACCATTCCCCTGAAATCATCTTCGCTTCCAACAGGAATTTGCATTGGCACTGGGGTGGCCTTTAGTTTAGATTCAATTTGTTCAACTACTTTATAAAAGTCAGCACCTACTCTGTCCATTTTATTGACAAAAGCAATTCTGGGTACTTTATAGCGATCGGCTTGTCTCCACACCGTTTCAGACTGCGGCTCCACAGCACCGACAGCGCAAAATACAGCAATAACGCCGTCCAGCACTCGCAGTGATCTTTCTACTTCCATAGTAAAATCAACATGCCCGGGGGTATCAATGATGTTAATTTTATAATCTGTATCATTTTGTTTCCAGAAAGTTGTGGTGGCTGCAGATGTAATTGTAATGCCCCTTTGTTGTTCCTGCTGCATCCAGTCCATGGTAGCAGCTCCATCGTGTACTTCTCCCAATTTATAGTTAACACCGGTATAATACAGGATTCGCTCGGTGGTGGTAGTTTTACCAGCATCGATATGTGCCATTAATCCAATATTTCTGGTGTTCTCAAGGGACATATTAATTAAAATCTAAAATGAGAAAATGCTTTGTTGGCATCAGCCATTCTGTGGGTATCTTCTTTTTTCTTTATTGCTCCACCTTCTTCTTTATAGGCAGCCAAAATTTCAGCGGCAAGGTTTTCTGCCATTGATTTTCCGCTGCGCTTACGGGTAGCCTGAATCATCCATTTGTTTGAAACTGATATTTTTCTGTCGGCACGGATTTCCATGGGTACCTGAAATGTGGCACCACCTATACGACGGCTTTTTACCTCTACCAGGGGTGTAACATTTTGCAATGCCTTTTTCCAGATTTCAAGGGCAGAAAGCTCAATGTCATTTTTACGTTCTTCAACGATATTTAATGCTTTATAAAGGATATTTAAAGCCTGTGCTTTTTTACCATGCAGCATTAAATCATTGGCAAATCTTGTCACCAAATCATCGTTGTAAACCGGATCAGCCTCACGTTCTCTTGTATAGTTTTTTATTTTTCTCATAATAATAACCGTTTCTTATTTTTTGGGTTTTTTAGTACCGTATTTTGAGCGTTTTTGCGTTCTTCCTTCTACACCTGAAGTGTCAAGTGCTCCCCGTACGATATGATAACGTACACCAGGCAGGTCTTTAACACGTCCCCCGCGGATCAACACAATGGAGTGTTCCTGTAAATTATGGCCTTCTCCTGGGATATAGGCATTGACTTCCTTCCCATTGGTTAAACGAACCCTTGCTACTTTACGCATGGCGGAATTTGGTTTCTTCGGGGTGGTTGTATATACCCTGGTACATACACCTCTGCGTTGGGGACAAGAACCCAGGGCAGGTGATTTGCTTTTTTCCACCTGACGTTTTCTTCCTTTACGGACTAATTGCTGTATTGTTGGCATAACTTAAATGTTGTTATTAAACAAAAACTATTTTTCAAATTGGACTGCAAAGGTATTGTTATTTTTATTATTAACAACAATCATTTCAAAAAAAATAATATTTCTCTGAAATTTTTCTTGTATAAGCTTAAATCTCCAGGGGCAAACTTCGCTGATAATTACTTCGTTTTAGCCATTACAACAGCGCAGTACAACGTGGTATAAAACTGTGCCATAAGCATTTGTCTTAGTACCAGATTGAGTGATGGGATTATATAAATACCAACGGAATTTATTACGCCACTAACAAAAAACAAGCGTTTTTTTAGATGCACTACTTATTCCCCAAGTCACTGAATTCTTTCACAGCCATTTCTATTGCCAGGCTGCAGCGAAATGATCCTTTGTGCTTATCATTGTGTTTGCAAACCATTTCCAGATCGTGTATTTTTATTCCTTTTTTCAGGCTGTCCAGTAGCAATTGTTCACTCATGCCGGTTTTTTTGTTTAAATCCCGGGCAATTTCTTTTACCAGGTTTTTTTTAGCAACATTCAGTGCTTTTTCTTCCGCCAGATCCCGTCTTTGGCTGAACGCCATACCGCTTGCGCGATAATAATTTTCATCGGAAGTAATGCGTTCACATGGCAATTTACGGTTGCATCCGGTTGTCACAACAAGCAAAAAGACAAATCCAAAAAGTATGAAAGGTTTTATTTTCATGATGCTGAGGTGTTATTCGGTTTATTGTTAATTTTTGCTTTGTTGTTTTTTTCAAATCTGTTGATCAATTTCATTGAAATGAAATAAGTTATGTAAATAAGTACCGGCCAACAGACCAACGAAATAATTTCATATGCGTATTTCATGATTTCCGGTGTTAATAGATGTGGTTTTCTTTATCCGTATCTGTGATTTCTTCTTTATTGATTTTATTTTTATTGATGGATCGCCAGGCGATGACAATGTATCCAACAACAAATGGTATCAGCAATGAAACAATGGCCATGGTTTTCAGGGTAAATTCGCTTGACGAAGCATTTTGTATTGTCAGCGATGAGTTTATATCAAAAGACGAAGGATAAAACGCTGTATTGTTAAAACCGGCGACAAAAAATAAACTCATCACCACCAAAACGATGCCCGGCCCGGTGATCCAAAAAGCCTTGTCATCTCCGGTCTTTTTCATCAGCGCTCTGATTATACCTGTAATTACTGCGCCGGCACCAGCCAGAAACAATATTGATATCACAGGCATGTCAATAAAATTGTGCAGGTACTTGTGTTTTTCCATGAATACATTCCCGGTATCGGGGTTCACTGCAAAACCAGATTTAAGCAACAATCCAATTGTGAAAATTAAAAAGAAAACAACAAAAGGAACGGCATTGTACCATAATTGTTTTTTGGCTTTAGCCATCAGGCTGTTGTCATCAATGGTGTGCATAACGTAGAGAATCCCGGAAGTACGTGATAAAAACAGCACGGTAAAACCAAGTGCAAGGTTGTGCCAGTTTGCCAGTGTTTCAAGGCCATGCCAGTTGTTTTGCCAGAACGATTCCCTGATGTTGCTGTCAACAATCAGAAAATCGGAGCCATTGAAAAAGCTTCCTACAGCAACGCCCAGGAGGAAAGGACCAAACATGCCGTTAATCCACAGGAGCAGGTTAAAAAACTTTTTGCCATAAATATTACCTGATTTGGTTCTGTATTCATAGCTGAAGGCCTGAATGGTAAATGAGAGCAATATGGCAACCCACAACCAGTATGCACCGCCAAAGCTGGTAGCATAAAAAAGCGGAAACGATGCAAAAAACGCACCTCCAAAAGTCACGAGTGTGGTGAATGTAGTTTCCCATTTGCGGCCGGTAGTGTTCAGCAGCATGTTTTGTTCAGATTCGTTTTTTTTCAGGTTGAAAATCAATGATTGCCCACCCTGTACAAAAAGTAAGAAGACAAGCAATCCACCCAGTAAAGCGATTATAGCCCACCAGTATTGTTGAAGTGCCAGGTATGAAATAGCTGTGTGTATCATGATTTGTCCTCCCCGTTTTTAGATTCAACCTGTGGTTTTGCCGGGCCTTTTTTAATTGCCCTGAACATGATATTTAATTCCGCTATCAATAAAGCTGTAAAAATGACAGCAAATATCCAGAAGGTTAATTGCACGGAATTGGATGAAATATTGGTAACCCCGGCTGAGACGGGCATCAAATCCTGAACTACCCAGGGTTGCCGTCCTACTTCCACCACAATCCAGCCTGCTTCGCTGGTGATAAAAACCATTGGTATGGCTGCAATTCCAAGGATAAATAATGGTTTTCGCCATTTTATGGTTTCGATTTTATTTGTGTAAGCCAGCCACAAAAATACCAGAAACAGCAAGAGATAAAGAAATCCGGTGGCTACCATATAATGAAAACTGTAAAAAACCAACGGCACATGTGGTATCAGGTCTTTTTCCTTTTCAATGTAGCCATATCCGAAATGATCGTAATGAGCTCTGAAAACATCAAGGTTGGCTGCAGCAGTAGCTTCATCGCCGGATTTTTGAGCCTTCTTGTACGTTTTTAATGCCTGAATGGCAGTATCGCCGCGGGTCATCCGTTCTTTTGCAGGCATTATTCCCTGAGATTCATTACCATTGATCAGATCCTCAATGCCGGGAACGAAAGCCTCTGTATCTCCAAAGCTGAGCCAGGACAGCAATTTTGGAAAAGCCAGTTGAAAATGCATTGGCTTTTGTTCGTCGTTGATCTCTTTTTTATGATTAAGAATGCCGATCCCAATCAGGTCAGCCTCTTGTTTTCCTTCATATAACCCTTCCATGGCTGCCAGTTTCATGGGTTGTTTTTCAGCCACTTGCTGAGCGGAGCCGTGCCCGGTGAAGATAACTGCCAGCAATGAAATAAAACCAAACACAGAGGCGATGATGATGCTCTTTTTTGCCATCATTTGTTCCCGTTTTTTCAGCAAAAACCAACTGGACACGCCAATAACAAAAATGGAAGCCAGTACATACCCGCTGGTTATGGTATGCAGAAATTTATTGATGGCAACCGGACTGAGAAACACTTCCCAAAAATTGACCATTTCATTGCGTGCTGTATCAGGGTTAAATTCCATGCCGACAGGGAATTGCATCCAGCCATTGGCAACCAATATCCACAATGCTGACAGGTTGGCTCCAAGAGCTGTCAACCAGGTGGCGGTAAGGTGAAATTTTTTGCTCACCTTATTCCAGCCGAAAAACATCACCGCAATGAATGTAGATTCCATGAAAAAGGCCATGATACCTTCGATGGCCAGGGGAGCACCAAAAATATCGCCAACAAACCATGAATAGGTTGACCAGTTGGTGCCGAATTCAAATTCCAGTATCAGGCCGGTGGCTACTCCAAGGGCGAAATTAATCCCAAATAACTTCATCCAGAATTTGGTGATGCGTTTCCATTCCGGATTGCCGGTGCGCACATACCGGGTTTCCATAAAAGCAATGATGAATAATATCCCGAGCGTGATGGGAACAAAAATCCAGTGATACATGGCTGTAAGGGCAAACTGTGCTCTCGACCAGTTTACCAAAGCCCAGTCAATGCTCATTAGTGTCATTTTCTTTTTTGTTGGTTAATTGCTCAATAATATGATCGCTTCGTTCCTGATCTGTTTTGAATTCTGTTTTTAAAAAATTGGGAAAAAATAAAAACCGGATCAAAATAAAAATCACGATGCCTTTCAATATGATGATGATCCACAACTGTTTGCCCCATCTTGGCATGTTGCGAAATCCATCACGGTAAAACCTGAATATGTTTTTTATGACTGACATTAAACAAAATCAAAAATAGGAATATTTTTTATTTTAAAAGAAGCTTAAATGAATTTGTTTTATAATATAAGGTATATTTGCTTTCACAATCAGCTATCGTTAGTATTTTTTAGAAGAAATCAATAGATATCTAAGATTTTTATTGCAGGTAAATAGTTTTTAGTGTGGTCAGTTAATGGTGTTTTCAAGTAAAGCCAGTGCTATAGAAATATTTTTAGTTTCAAAATATATTTGTTAAATTTGCTTCAAAAGTAGATTGCATGTTATTACAAGGTGCAATATGTAATTATAATTGATTTTATTTAATATGAAAAGATTTGTCATAATTAGTTTTCTGGTGCTTCTTATGTTTCCTGCTTTTTCACAGGATGATTGTTCATCAGCAATAAATATACCTGTGGAGTTATATTCCACGTGTGGAGAAATGGCTTTAGAGTCAGTGGATTTGGGGGCAGCTACACCATCAACAACGGGGCCTAATCCCGGATGTGCCAGTTTTAACAGTGGAACAACCAATGATTTATGGTACACTTTTCAGGTTCCGGCAGCAACCAATACGATGGCTTTTCATGCCTTTAATTCAGATCATATTCCTATGCTTGATGCTTCTGCTCCCGGTATGGCTGTCTATTCAGGGACGGATTGTTCAAATTTGACCTTGTTGGATTGTTTTGAATCAAGTGGAGGATTTATGGAGAATGGGGAGATACATTGGGAGGAGATAAATGGATTAACGCCCGGGGAAACCATTTACATTCGTATTTGGGATGAAAACAACCTTGCCCAACAATTGTTTATTGCTGCCTCAGTGAGGCTTGAATTTCCTGAAGATGAATGTGAATCAGCAGTCCCATTATCGCAGGGGGGGTGCAATATACTGGCAACCCCTGGTCCGGTACAGGCTCCTGAAGATTGTGGCTGGAACACAAGTGATAATACTATTTTTTATGAATTTACCGTAACAGCAAGCGATAGCCAGCCTTACACAATTGAAGCTGAAAACGGGGAGTGTGAGTCTAATGCCGGCGGATTAAGTGATTCTGAAATACAGTTAGCTGTATGGTCGTGGGATGGCTCAAGTTGTGCAACTGTAGGTGGAAGCCCATACAGTGATCCGGCAAATAATTCCGGATCATATTATGGATGTGCCAATGGTACCGGAACGGTTACCTATTCCGAAAATCTGCCCCCGGGTCAATATATTCTTGCTATGGATGGGTACAGTGATTTGAATGGGACTTCACTATGTACATACGGATTTTCTGCCCCTTTCATTGAAGAAGATCTAATCGTTGATCTGACGACCACAGATGCCATTTGCGGAGAAAGTGGTTCAGCAACCATAAGTGTTACACAGTCTTGTTCAGGAACCCCAACGTATAACTGGAGCACAGGTGATACAGGAAACAGTGTTACAAACCTTACGGCCGGTTCCTATTCTGTTACGGTTACAGACGATGCTCCTTGTGGTGACACTATTATTGATTTTGACATTGTTGATGATGGAGATATTACCGTTGATGTCGTGACAACCGGGGATGTATGTAACGGCCCTTTTGATGCAACTGCGGAAGTGACAGGTGCTGATCCTGCATTGTGTGATTTTGAATGGAATACTTCGCCTGTACAAACAACACAAACAGTTACAGACTTGACACCTGGTTCCTATACCGTGAATGTTTCATTTGGTACTTGTGAGGATTCCGAAACCATTGATGTGCAATACAGTAATGTTGAGTTTGACCTAACATACGATACAGGGGTATGTGCCGGAGAGAACGCCCAGGCTGAAGTTGTGCCTACAGAAGGGGATGCGCCTTTTTCGTATGCCTGGACAACAGGAGATGATACCTCAAGCATCACCATCAACAGCAGTGGTAATTATACTGTTACGGTCATGGACAACAATGGATGTACAGAAACTGAAAGTTTTACCGTGAATGTTTATCCTGCTGTTGATATTGCTGCTGCTGTTACCGATAATGAGTGTTATGGAGAAACTACCGGCGAAATAGATGTAACGATAAACAGTGGTACACCTCCTTATGATTTTAGTTGGAATACCGGAGATACAAGTGAAGATATTTCGGGTCTTGACCAGGGAACGTATAGTCTTACTGTCGTTGATGATCATGGCTGCAGTGCATCAGATGCATGGGATATTACCATGCCTCCTGAATTAAGTTTTACCTTTAGTGATGATACAAGCATTTGTGAGGGTGCTGAAGTTGATTTACATATTGATGCCACAGGTGGAACGCCACCATATGATTATCACTGGGATGGAATGGCCGGATACAACGAAGACAATTTAACGGTAAAACCTGACACAACGACTACATTTACGGTATCAGTTACTGATGCTAACGGCTGTGGAACGGAATCCCAAAGTGCCGAAATTGTTGTAAGCCCATACTTGGGGCTTGATATAGATGTTGCCGATGTTTTATGTTATGATGCTTGTGATGGTGAAGCTGTTGCAACCGTAACAGGCGGAATTCTCCCCTATGATTATTCATGGGATTCCGACAATAATTTTCACCAAAATATCTGTGCCGGCATGCATAGTTTAACCGTGACCGATGCCATTGGTTGTACTATAAGCGAGACATATCAGGTACATCAACCAAATCCTTTGGTTTATAATCTATATGCCGAGCCTGCATCATGTTCCTACACAGAAGACGGGCTTTCATGGATTGGAGTACAAGGCGGAACACCGCCATATCAATACTTGTGGGATAATGGTGAAACAGCCGACTCTATTAATGCGGGAGGTGGTATGCATGGTATTACTGTTACAGATGCACATGGTTGTTTTTTAGAACTTCAAAATTTTGTGCCTGCGCCGGATCCTATTATAATATCAGATGTTTACAATAAACAAATATGCATTAATGATGCGGTACACTACAGCCCTGCAGCAACCGGAGGAAGTGGAGAATATGATTTCCGGTACATTATTGACGGAGATACAGTATGGAATAACAGAGCAATTACAATAGACACTTTGACCCAAACAACTGATATTAAGTTGATAGTACGGGATATGAATGGTTGTGAAGCTAAGAAGGAATTTACAGTATTTTTATACCCGGAACTCAATATAGTATCAACTCATGTTGATCACGATAGTATATGCAAAGGTGATCCGGTAAATATTTACACCGATGTAACAGGAGGTAATGGTGGTCCCTATCGTATTGTCCTTAATGGAGATAATATTATTCCTTCTCCTTACCGGTTTTATCCTACAGAATCAGGTTATTACAGGATACGGGTTAACGATATGTGCTCTACGCCGGCTGTTAAGGATTCTGTTTATATTCATGTCTGGCCTCTGCCAAAAAATAGTTTTACTGCAGATAGGGTAGAAGGTTGTTCTCCGCTTACGGTACATTTTAGTGAAACTTCCGGAAATGAATTTGCGGAATTTGAATGGAATTTTGGAGATGAACACTTTACTTACCAACGCCATCCCGTACATGTGTTTCGTAATAGCGGAAATCATACTATAACCCTCAAAATCACAGATGAGCACGGTTGTGAAAATGTCCGGGAAAAAATAAATATGATAAGGGTTTTTCCAAAGCCTGTTTTGGATTTTTATACCAAACCCGAGGCAGTCAGCATGTTGAATCCACAGGTTACTTTTTATCCTGTAACTGAAAACACCGACAGTTTATATTGGTTTTTTGGTGATGGAGATTCTCTTTTCAACTCTGTAACTCAAGTCACTCATTTTTACGGTGGCATTGGTGAATACACCATTAACCTTATAGGGGAGAGCATTTATGATTGCGCAGATACCATAAGTAAAGTGATAAAAATTGATGATGAATACAGTTTTTATGCACCAACAGCCTTTACACCAAACAGGGATGGATTTAACGATTGTTTTTCTGTGTGCGGGCATGGCATTGATCCCAATGAATTTTCGCTTAAGATTTACAACAGATGGGGGGAATTGGTGTTTGAGACAACCGAATATGACCATTCTGAAGGATGTGATGGTTGCACAAAAGGCTCCTGGGATGGAACCTATCAGGGAAACCTGCTGAAAGGGGACAGAGTGCTTGATCAGGGTTTATACGGCTGGGTATGTACGTTTAAAGATAAAACCGGCATTGATAATGAATACAGTGGCGTTGTCAGGTTGATACGCTAGTGACATGACACTAGATATTAAATGTTATTCACCTGTATCAAGGGTTTGAAAATCCTTCGTTAATTTATCATCAAATTGCATGGTATATAAAAGCCAAACCTCATTGGGGCGGTAAAGCACAATCTCAATTTTTACTGGTTGACGGTCGTATTTTAGCATGTAGGTGTATTTCACAAAAGAATCCCCAACGCTTTCTAGTTTTATAAGTTCTTCACCATAATATTCTCCCAGTAATTTCCGGGATGTGTTAAGTCGTTCTTTAATGCGTTCAATGCCATCCTGGTTTTTCTCTATGTAGGGGTTGGTAGTGAAAATATATTGTATGGCTTTATCCGGATTTTGATCAAACGTGTTGAAAAAAGGATCAAGAATATCTTCCGGCGTTTTTTGTGACATTGCCTGTAATGAAAACAACAAAGCAATACTGATTATAAGGTATCTCATAAGTAAAATATTTTGTTTTATCTGCATATCATTTGATGTAAAATTATGTCAATTCTAAATATTGATGAGGGCATGATAGCACGATAGCGAGATGATATATGATCAAAAAGGATTTTCATGATTTCCTTTGTTCCGGCTTTTTGTAAATGGTGCTTAACATGGCAATGATGTGTTCATATTTTTCATAGAGTGGATTGTGTTCAGCCAAATCAATGTAATTACACTCCAGGGCGTAATTAAGCCAAACTTGTGTTTCTGCAGCTTTGGCTTCCGCATCATTAAATTTTGCCACAAAAGATTTTGGATAACGCCTTTTTCTCCAAGCCTCAGCAATTCTTCCCGAAACGCCTCGTGAAGAGCATCTTAACGGATCAGTAAGTGAGGATTTTTCTTCTGAAGGAAAATTTTTGCTGAGTTCAAGAACTTTCATCCCTGCTTCAAATGACAACTTATAAACCTTTAGCTCGTTATGTGTTCCTGTTTTTTCCATGTCAAAAATCAAAGACTTCTTATTTCTTTCTTCAATCTTGTTTTAAGACTCATTTAGTCCGTTATATAGTTTACAGCAGGCATTATTACATATAGGTGTGATGCATGTTATGTTCTTCCATGAGCTTACGCATGTTGATGAGGGCATATCGCATGCGGCCCAGAGCGGTATTGATACTTACACCGGTTTGGTCAGCGATTTCTTTAAAACTCATGTTTCCGTAATGCCTCATCATAACCACCTGTTTTTGATTTTTGGGCAGTTTGTCGATTAAAAACCGAACATCTTTTTCTTTTTGCTCGTCTATCATCTGATCTTCCCTTGTGGAATCAGAATATTTTGGTGAATTGAAGACATCCACTTCGTTATCATCGTTTGAATAAGTGTTCTGGTTTTTACTTTTCCTGAAATAGTCAATGCTGAGGTTATGCGCAATGCGGATAACCCACGATACAAATTTACCTTTGTCGGTATATTTGCTTTTCTCCAGTGATTTGATTACCTTAATAAAGGTGTCCTGGAAAAGATCATCTGCAACGTGTGGGTTTTTGACAATTAACAGGATGTAAGTATAGACTCTGTCTTTGTGGCGGTTGATAAGTTCCTGTATGTAACTATTTTCGCCTTTAACAAAACCTTCTACCAGTTGTTGGTCTGTTAGAACAGAAAGATTCATATGTTTTCCTCTTTTGGTTAAAAGCGTAAAATATGTTCTATAGGCAGTCTCTTTTATTAATTAAACGTTTTTGTTCAAATACTGTTATGCAAATATACAAATATTTTTTGTTTTGTGCATATTTGCATTTTATTTATTTTATTTATTTAACAAATCAACAAAAATTGTACCAATTTGAATGACTAAACAAGGAATAATATTAAAAAATGTCCGCGTTCATAACCTGAAAGGAATTGACCTTACCATCCCTTATGATAAACTTATTGTGGTAACAGGGCTTTCAGGGTCAGGAAAATCCAGTTTGGTGTACGATACGTTGTACGCAGAAGGCCAGCGCCGTTACATTGAAAGCCTGTCATCTTATGCCCGCCAGTTTTTTGGCAGGCTCAGTAAACCGGAAGCCGATATGATAAGCGGTATTCCTCCTGCCATAGCAATACAGCAAAAAGTGGGGTCAAGGTCGTCCCGTTCAACGGTAGGTACCATGACGGAAATATACGATTACATTAAACTACTGTATGCCCGCATTGGGAAAACATACTCACCTGTTTCCGGAAAACTGGTTAAAAAACAGAACGTTAATGATGTGGTGGAATACTTGGATGACAAGCCTGAAGACAGTAAAATTTATATTTGTTTTCCACTGGATGTAGCCGGTGACAGTCAGGAAAACTTTCTGGAAAACCTGAGGGTGAAAGGGTTCCGGCGTTTATGGATTGACCGGCGTATTCGGAAAATTGATGAATTAAAAAACGAAAAAGTAAGTAAAAATTCGGTATGTGTTGTGCTTGACAGGTTGAAAAATAAGCGGGACAAATCTGTTCAAAGCCGGATCAGGGATTCTGCAGAAATGGCGTTTAAGGAAGGAGAAGGCAAATGCGTCATCGTAACTGAATTTAAAGAAAAATTTAATCAACGAAGTTTTTCCAATGTGTTTGAAGAAGACGGAATACGGTTTGAAGAACCTACAGAGCACATGTTTTCTTTTAACAATCCTGTCGGGGCATGTCCTGAATGCGAAGGATACGGAAGTGTTATCGGTATTGATGAGGAGCTTGTTGTTCCTAATCCTCACTTATCTGTATGGGAAGATTGTGTGGTTGCCTGGAAAGGGGATAAAATGAAAAAGTGGAAAGATCAGCTTGTCATCAATGCTTCCAGCGTGAATTTCCCGGTACACCGGCCGTATATTGATCTGACAGAGGAACAAAAAAGTATGTTGTGGGAGGGATGCAGTGCTTTTTACGGAATAAATGATTTTTTCAAGTACCTCGATAAAAAGAAATATAAAATCCAATACCGTGTGATGTTGTCACGATACAGAGGACGTACCGTATGTCCTGCCTGTCACGGAAAGCGGCTGAAAAAAGAAACTTCATGGGTAAAAGTGAATAAAAAAAGTGTCCCTGAACTGGTGGATATGAGTGCAGAACATTTGTTGGATTTTGTTGATTCCATTAAACTCAGCCAACGTGAGCATCAAATAGCTGACAGGATTCTCACAGAGATTGTTAACCGGTTAAGGTTCATGATCAAAGTTGGAGTACCATACCTTACGCTTAATCGTCATGCCGCCAGTTTATCCGGTGGCGAAACCCAAAGGATCAATTTGGTGACGTCGCTGGGCAGTGCCCTGGTTGGCTCACTTTATATTCTTGATGAACCCTCTGTAGGCTTGCACCCGCGCGACACCCATTTGCTTACCGACCTGTTGAAAAATTTGCGTGATCTTCAGAATACGGTTGTTGTTGTTGAACACGAAGAAGCTGTCATCAGGGAATCTGATCACATTGTTGACATTGGGCCCGGAGCAGGTTATCAAGGTGGAGAAATTATCTTCAATGGCCCTTTAAAACAATTTTTAAACGCATCTGGCTCAATTACGGCTGAATACCTGAATCACAAGCGTCATATTCCAGTGCCTGAGAAAAGAAAGCAATGGCAGAATAGCCTTCGCTTTTATGGGGCACGGCAACATAACCTGAAGATTGAAAAACTGGAATTGCCCCTGCAGGTGATGTGTGTGGTTACCGGAGTCAGTGGTTCTGGTAAAAGTACACTTGTCAGGGATATTATTACGCCTGTGATACAACGAAAAACAGGGAATAACGCAGCTAAGCCGGGATTGCATAAATCCTCAGAGGGTGATTTTTCATTGATAACAGATATACAGTACGTTGATCAGCATCCCATTGGCAAATCATCGCGTTCCAATCCGGTTACGTACATCAAGGCGTGGGATGATGTCAGGCGGTTGTTTGCTGAACAAAAGTTATCAAAACAAAGGGAATACAAACCTGCATACTTTTCGTTTAATGTTGATGGAGGCCGTTGTGAAGCCTGTAAAGGGGAGGGCAGGATAAGGGTTGAAATGCAATTCATGGCTGATGTTTATCTGACATGCGAAGAGTGTGGGGGAAAACGGTTTAAAAATGAAATCCTTGAAGTAAAATATGGTGGAAAAAATATTGCGGATATTTTGGATATGACAATAAATCAGGCTGTGGAATTCTTTTCCAACCCAGGTTCCCGTGAAAAACAAATTGTAAAACTGCTGAATAATTACCTGAAAGTGGGGTTGGGGTATCTGAAATTGGGGCAAGCTTCAAATACACTCAGTGGAGGGGAAAGTCAACGCATTAAGCTGGCTTCATACCTGAGTAACGAAACCCAGACGCCGGCTATGTTTATTTTTGATGAACCAACTACCGGCTTGCATTTTCATGACATCCACAAATTGCTCTCATCCCTTGAACAACTTAAAAACAGAGGCCACAGCATATTGATTATTGAACATAATCCCGAAATAATTAAGTCGGCAGATTGGGTAATTGATCTCGGTCCTGAGGGTGGTGATAAAGGGGGGCAGCTTATTTTTGCAGGAACACCTGAAGATTTGAGCAAGTGCAACCAATCTTATACAGGACAATACCTGAAAGGCAAACTCAATGCATAAAAATCAATCACTTCGGAATGAATCACTGACCAAACAGCCACCGGTTTCATAGATAATCTTAACTTTTTGTGTTCAACTGCAAACTTAGTGGAAAACCAGGAATACCTAAAGCTAATAATTCATGTGATTTTAATTATTTATTCTAATTTTCTTTAATCCATTCAATGTTTAGCCAGATGATTTTTATCGCTAATCCTATGTGAATTCCTATGTGTTCTACTGTGCCTATGTGGTTCCAACCTGAGATGTTTCCAAGTTTTTGAACCACAGTAGGTCACATAGGCTCACCTAGAAAAGGTAATTATTTTCCTGTTTTCGAAAGGTAGAAAGGAAAACTAATGGTATCACAAAAAGATCAGGTAAACAGGCAGCTAATCATAACCCATTAAAATTGAATAATTTTGGCTGCATTTCGACATCGCTCAATACATCGCTCCCGGCATAGCTCAAGCAACCCTTCGACTGCGCTCAGGACATCGCCCTTCGACTTCGCTTACTTCGACTGCGCTTGTTTCGGCTTCGCTCAACACATCGCAGTACATCGCAGGACGGCGGCTTGGCTCTGCCCTTGGTTGCACAAAATTTGCAGTAGAACCGCTTTTTGCAACTTATTTTAAAAATAATCCGTATTATTTGCATACACGATGCATTTAAAATTTAGGCTTAATGGACAAAAAGTAGGCTATAATCTTCGGAATGACGTGAAAACACTATCTTTGAAACAAATCAACGCTTACGAATAAAAAAAATGCATAAACTGTGGAAGTATAATAGTGCAAAAACATGGAGTTCGAAACGGGAAACAACAATATATAGATGTATTGCCTGTAAACTATTTTGATGTGGCTCATCAAGAATATTTACCACACAATCAGGTAAACAGTTTGTGTATCTCTTCTTTTAGTGTGTCAATGGCTTCATGAGTAGGAGCCTTCTCAAATTCCACAAGCTTATCAAAAATTTCACGGCTCAATTGTATGGCGTTATCATTGGGTTTAACATTTTCAGCCGCTTCGTTGATGAGTTTTATTGTCAATTCTTTGGCTTGCTTAACTTGTCCCCATGCATGATTGGACAAATACAGTTGCTGCGATAAATTGTGCTCATATTCTGCCCTGATAAGTTCCAGCATTTCTTTGTGCAATTGGTCTGCTGTCATCGTGGGCGTTTGCAACCTGAATACGATACTGTTTGGCGTTATTCTTTCCAGAAAAATCACCACGCGTTCGTAGGCCTGCAAACGGAGTGGAGTAATTGTTTTTTGATTGTCCATGGCAAGTTCGGTTAATTTTAATTCATGGTCTTTCTTTGATTGATGTTGCATCATATAAACGGCAGTAGCCATTACCAACAACGCCGGGATTGTAATTTGCAGAATTTCACCTAACATAATAAGATTTGTTTTTTAAATGCTGTACAATATGTTTAATTTAAAATTAAAAGTTTAAATTTACATAAAAATTTACACATTGATATGATTACAGAAAAAATTTCAAACCGTTTGGAAAAATTATCCGTCAGTGCTACATTGGCGATGACACAAAAAAGCAGAGACCTTAAAGATCAAGGCCACGATGTGATTAACCTGAGCATTGGAGAGCCGGATTTTGACACCCCTGAGTACATAAAGGAGGCAGCCATTAAGGCCATCCGTGAAAACTGGACACATTATCCACCTGTGCCGGGTTATCCAGAACTCAGAAAGGCAATATCTGAAAAATTTAAAAAAGAAAATAATCTGGATTACTCATATGATCAGATAATGGTATCTGCAGGCGCTAAACATTCCCTCATTAATGTCATGCTTAGTGTTGTTGACCCTGGTGATGAAGTGATTGTGCCTGCGCCCTACTGGGTGAGTTATGTTGAAATGGTTAAAATTGCTGAGGGCACACCTGTTGTGTTGAAATGTGGGATTGAATCTGATTTTAAAATGCGACCGGAGCAACTTGAACGTGCTATCAATGAAAAAACCAGATTAATTATTTTTTCTTCTCCTTCAAACCCTACAGGAAGCTTATACACAAAAGACGAATTAAAGGCTTTAGCTGATGTACTGGAAAAATACCCGCAGGTAATTGTGTTGTCTGATGAAATTTATGAACACATCAACTTTGTTTCAAAACACGAAAGCATTGCACAATTTGACAACATAAAAGACCAAACGGTTATTGTAAATGGTGTCTCCAAAGGGTATGCCATGACCGGATGGCGCATTGGATACATGGCCGGACCCAAATGGATTACCAAAGCATGCCAGAAATTGCAGGGGCAATTTACTTCGGGAGCTTGTTCGATAGCACAAAAAGCCGCTGAAGCTGCCTTAAAAGGAGGAACGGAAGCGTCAAAAAAAATGACAGTTAAATTTAAAGAACGGCGCGATCTCGTGCTTGATTTGTTAAAGGATATTCCAGGGATGAAAACCATTGTCCCGGGTGGTGCTTTTTATGTGTTCCCGGACGTCAATTATATTATTGGTAAAAAATATGGTGATTTTATCATCAATAATTCCAGCGACCTCGCAATGTATTTGCTTGAAAATGCTCACGTTGCTACGGTTGGCGGAGATGCATTCGGGGCACCGGAGTGTTTACGCATCTCGTACGCCAACTCGGAAGAAAACCTGATCAAAGCCATCGAACGCATAAAAACAGCATTGCAAAAACTTCATTGATGCGAACTTTGCTATTGATCTTGACTGGGTGAAAAATGTTCAGGGATCAATTCACAATCAATTTCTCAGTTTGAACCCGGTTCCTTCCGTGAATATTAATAACATATACACCTGGGCATAAATCCGGTTGGAAGGTGTACGGTGATGATGGTATATTTTCCTGTAACAAAAGCTTTCCTGTGCTGTTAATAACTGTTATGGTTTTTCCTTTTGATCCCAGAACATGCAACCTGCCATTTTCAGTCACAGGGTTGGGATATATTTGCGCTTGTGTGTATTTTTCAACAGGTGTGTTTCCCAGATCACCAACAGGTAATATAAGCCTTGACAATTGTAAAGCGTTGTGATATACTTTATTCAAAGCCGACAGGGTATCACCGGGGGCATACAAATCTTCGCCGTTATTGATGTTCCGGTGAAAGCGCGGGTAATTGGATGATGTGATATCCAGCCTGATGTGATGGCCTGCCGGAAACGTCTGTGCCATATGCGGCAATTCAATTTCGATCTGATGGATTTCACCGGGCGTTATCAATGATTCCGCTGTACTGGTGTAGCCGTTTCTGAAACGCATCCGGTATATCCCATCTGCCAATATCATACTCCTGCCATCAGGATAAACATCGGTAAGGCGTACGGCAAAATCGGTATCTGTCCTGTTGCTTGAAACATGCAATACAACCCTTGGCGCACCAGCTATGCTAATAGGTTCATCTAATTCCCCGCTGTCAAAAATCAGGATATCATCCCGTGATTCCACAACAGGGCTCTGGTCATACGGCCCCTGTTGTAAATCTGTATGCAAGGTAGGTCCTCCAATGGTTGGTGACGGGTCACGTGGATCATAGCTGAAGGTAGAACAAGAATCTTCAGCAACCGGAGTATTTGCGGACATGGAACCATCTCCATGAAGGTAAAAAGTATCATCACTGAAGTCAGATGGTGGCCAGGATTCTGTTTCATGCCATTCCATATCGCCCATCTGAAAATATTTTACAACCGGGTTGAATGGCCAACTGTTGTACGCTTGTAACAAATGATAATCGAAAAAAGCCTGTGCATATTGCTCACTGACATGCTGGGCTGCAGGAAATTCCAGTTCCCCCTGACTCAATTTGCCAACGGTATTGTGTGCCCATGGCCCCATCATTAGCTTGTGCTGATCGGCAATACCGGGAGGGGATTGGGAACGAATCCCTTCGAAATAGCGGAGTACCCATTCAGTGGCATGGTCGTACCACCCGCCAATCATCAGCATGGGAATCTGAATTTCATCCGGGGCATACGTAGAATCTTCCACATAAGTCCACAACCAATCGTGGTACGGATGGGCATCTATCCATGCAGATATTCCAAACCCAAGGCCATCCAGTTGTTCCACGTATTCTTCACGGTAAACGCCGTTGGGATAATATACATGGTAATTATATTCAGGGCTGGCAACAATGGGAACAGCACAAATGTGGTTTGGATGTTGTTCGTTAGCAGTCATAAATTGCACTTTTCCCAGTGCAGATGCACCCCATGTGCCAATATTTCCGTCAGACCAGGGCTGATCTTTAATCCAGTCAATGGCATCGTAACCGTCTTCCCCGCGTGTTGCATCGGGGTTGGATGCCTCTGAAGATGCATAAAACCCGCGCCAGTCCATGATGACAAAATTATACGGACATTCATCAATGTCAGTGCCATAGCCTACGGGAAGGTTAAAACGGAAATAATATTTGTTGTAAGGGGTTTGAACCAGGATAGTGGGGCGCGGTTGTTCGGGTTGCGGTGCATGCAAATCAGCAGCCAGGCTGTCACCATCACGCATGGGAATCCATACTTCCTGCGGTGTTAATGGCTGTGCGCTTGCAGCTGCCACAACAATCAATGCAAAAAAGAGAAATACAGTATTCTTCATAATGGGGCTGTCGGTTATGTACGCTAAGATACAAATTTTAGACTAAATCAGTCCGGTATAAAGATTAAAGTCTATATTTAAAAAGCAGCAACCGGAAGACCGAAGACGGGAGTACGGAGTCGGAAGAAATATTCACAATTCCTGACTTCCGACTTCCAACTCAATTGACGGAAAATTGGGCAGTAGAACCATATTTTTTAAACAAAACTCCGCTGTTTGATTGTTAATGTTATATGCGGTTTTATTACAGATTGGTTTTGTTATTCTTGTTTTTATAACACAACTTCTCAGGATGAAAAATTGGCAACAAATTGCTATTTTTGACCATAAATTACAATGGCTAAACAACAAACTCAAACGAATCACGTATCAGATTGGCATGAAATTGCAAAAAGACATACAATATTATAAGTTTAGTTTGTACGGGTTTCTTAAAAACATGCGGTTTTTTGAACCTTTTTTATTGTTGTTTTTCCTTGCTAACGATTTAAGCTACACACAAATAGGCATTTTGTTTGGCCTGCGTGAAATATTAATCAATGTGTTTGAAATTCCTTCAGGTGTATTTGCCGATGCTTCCGGACGCCGGCACACCATGGTTATGTCGTTTGCGGTATATATTGTAGCCTTTGTTGTTTTTTACTTTTCAAACGGCTTTGGACTGTTTGTGCTGGCCATGGTTTTTTATGCCCTTGGGGATTCATTCCGCAGCGGTGTTCATAAAGCCATGATTTTTCATTACCTGGATAAGCATGGGTGGCAGTCTCAGAAAGTAAACTATTACGGCCATACACGCTCCTGGTCACAGATGGGATCGGCAATTTCCGCATTGATTGCGGGAGCGATTGTGTTTTACCAGGGGGATTACCGTTCCATATTTTTATTTACCATCATCCCTTATGTCCTTGATATGCTGTTGCTTTTATCATATCCTTCCTGGCTTGACGGGGAACATAAAACACTCAGATGGAAACATTTAAAAATACAATTCAGGCTTGTATGGCGTGATTTATGGCTTACCTTTCGGTCATACCAATACATAAAAGCCGTTCTTAACGTTTCTGTTTTCAGTGGGTTCTACAAAGCCAGCCGGGAATATCTGCAAGCCATCATAAAAAATATAGCCCCTCTGATCCCTGTGTTGTACGGCATGGAAAAACAGGATAAAATCTCCATCATCGTCGGAATCACGTATTTTTTCATTTATACATTCAGCAGTTTGGCGTCCAGGCATTCAGGGAGGTTTGCCAATAAATACAGTGATCTGAATATTCCCCTGAACCTTACACTCATTTTAGGGTTTTCCATGGGATTGATAGCGGGGGCAGGTGAAATCATTGGCATCCCGCTTGTTGCCATCATCCCATTTATGCTCATCATCATCATTGAAAACCTGAGAAGGCCAATGGGCGTATCACACATTGCATCGTTAACGCAGTCCAAAATTCATGCATCTGTATTATCATCCCTGAGCCAGGTAAAATCGTTGTCAGCAGCATTGATGGCTGTATTGCTTGGGGTGTTTAGTGATCTGGTTGGCGTTGGATACGCTTTTATTATTGTTTCGGCTGTGTTCATGATCAGCAGTTATTTTTATCGCGCTTAAGATTCTCTCTGTTACAGAAAAACTCCCTGGTTTTCTCTTTAACCGGGACAATAACTGCAACCAATTTTGTAAGAATACATAAAAAGAATTGACATCCACATTTCCAATTACACTAAATTACTCATTTCCTACATGTTGCAAAACTTCACAAAACAATTCTTTTGTTGTAAGAATAATCAAAACAAACCGCTGATAATAAGCATATTAATTTTTCCGCAGCTTATATTTGTAAGGAATAAAATGTAAATTAATTATGTTTCAAGATGAAACGATTTGATATTCTACAAATACTATATGTTGTGATTTGTACAACAACATTTTTGTTGTTATTCTTAAACAATCAAAACGCAGTTAAAGCGCAGTGTACGGGAGGCAACAACGCAGGATCACTAACAATAACCACATCATGGCAAACCATAGATGTCAATACATATACTTATTATTCATTTGATGCAACATACGCTGGTGAAGGCTTTATTTTTTCATTTTGTCAGGGCGGCGGATCAAATGACCTTGATACTCAACTTGAAGTACATGACAACACAGGAAATTCCATAGGTTTTTACAATGACGATGCATGCAGCCTTGGATCAGAAGTCAATTTTACAGCACCCAATGCCGGAACGTTCAGAATATCAATTTATGAATTCAATTGCAACACAACAACAACAGCAGCTGGTACTCTGGCTTATAAACGGCAGTCAATGCCTGATGAACAGGATTGTATGGGAGCCATTACGGTCTGCAACGAGACATACAACGAAACTGAATCTTATTTTGGTTACGGGAATGTATTAGATTATACAAGTTCTTCCACTTGTTCCGGATTGTGTGTGGATCCCGAAGATAATTCGGTATGGTACACATTTCAGGTCCAGGCGAGCGGTGTTTTGGATTTCAGAATTGATCCCAATGCCCCGGACAGTGACTACGATTGGGCTTTATTTAATCTCACAGATCACGATTGTTCCATACTTCAGGATATCGAATCACATACTCAACTGATCACAAGTTGCAACGCGGCCTATGATTATGGAATCACGGGGGCCAACACACTTTCGCCCAATACTGGGAGTAATTGTGCACCTCCCTCTACATTAGGTGAAGAACCTATCAACAATATTCCCATCAACGTAACAGTAGGAGAGATTTATTACTTGAACATTCAAAACTGGTCAGGAACTACTGGTGGATATGTACTGGATTTTTCTAATTCAACAGCAGCCATTTATGATGATAATCCGCCTTTTGTTGAATCTTTTTTTGAACCTGTTTGCGGAGACAATAGTTTTGACATTGAGTTCAATGAAAACATTCAATGCGGTTCTGTGAATTCATCAGATTTTTCAATAACCGGTCCGGGCGGCCCTTATACCATTGATTATATTGCCGGTCCGGCCTGTTCAGCTGGTGGTGTTATGGAACGTGATTTTACTATTTCCTTCAGTCCGGCCATTGATGAAACGGGATTATACACGGTTACGTACAACGGCTCCGCTTCAGACATGTGTGGGAATATAACAGCGGGTGAAAACTGGGATTTTACCATCAACAGTGCCGTTGATATCATCCTAACATCAGGACCTTCAACCGGAGACCAGGTCATCTGCCTGAATGATGCCATTGCCAACATCACTTACGACACACAAATGGCTGACAACGTTACTTTTTCAGGATTACCTTCTGGTGTGACAGGTGATTTTAATGCCGGAACTCAACAAATTGTCATAAGCGGAACACCTGCTAATACGGGGGATTTTGTTTATACAATTGAAGTTACCGGAGATTGCGGTATAATCACAGCACAAGGAAACATCAGTGTATTGGATAATATCACACCTGCTTTTTCTGATTATGGCCCCTATTGTGAAGGGGAACCTGTTCCTGACCTACCCACTACATCCAACAATGGTGTTACAGGAAACTGGAGTCCGCCTTCTATCAACAACACAAGCCCGGGTATAACTACTTATACATTCACACCTGAGCCTGGACAATGTGCCTCTGATGTTGATATCGATATTACCATACTGGATGGAGCCATACCCCAATTTGATGACTTTGGCCCTTATTGCCTTAACTCCACACCGGATTCGCTGCCATCAACTTCCAACAACGGAATTACGGGAAACTGGTCACCTGCATCCATCAATACCAACAACACAGGCATTTTTGATTATGTATTTACCCCTACTTCGGGCGGAAGCTGTGTATCTGACATTTCGATATCCGTTGAAATCGTTCCCCTTCCTGATGCACAAGTCAGCATAGTATCACCTTTGAACTGCAATGGAGAAGGGGCAATACTATCTGTAACCGCCACTAGCGGCACATCGCCTTATACCGGCACAGGAGAATTTGAAGCCGATGCCGGTCATCATGAATATACCGTAGTTGATGCCAATGGTTGCAGTAATGTAACCACAATTGATCTAACACCCCCGGATCCACTCACAGGATCAATTATCACGAATGAAGATGTTAAGTGTCATGGCGATAACACAGGTTCTGTTCAGGTATCCATCAGCAGTGGGAATCCTGCATACACAACTACATGGGGAAATAACAGCATAATTAGCAATCTTAATCTGTTTACGCTGGAAGATTTATATGCAGATAATTATTCCATCACGGTTACCGATCATAACGGATGTTCATTTGCAGAAACAGTTACTGTGAATGAACCACCACCTTTGGAAGCATCTTTTGAAACACATCGGCCAAGCTGTATCGGAAACACAGATGGTAGTATTGAAATCTATGCCACTGGCGGCACACCTCCGTATTCCTATTTATGGAATGGTGTTTACCAGAAATCAGGAAAATTTGATAATCTGGCTGAAGGGGAATATTTCATACGCGTAAAAGACACGAATGAATGTTTAACAAGTTTTTTGGACATTGAGCTTAACGATATTCCCGTCGATTGTCTGATCATCCCGAATGCTTTCACCCCTAACGGGGATGGTGTCAATGATGAATGGGTAATTGAAAACATGGATATATTTCCCCTTATTGAAATCAGAATATACAACAGATGGGGACAATTGCTATATTACAACCGTGAAAACAACGGGCCATGGGATGGAAGGTATAATAACAAGTATGTCCCTGCTGGCTCTTACATATACGTAATAAAAACTTACACAAAAGCAGAACCTGTAACCGGCACCTTATCAGTAATATACTGAAAACTTCATCTTAGTACTATCCAACAAGCAGTACACTTCTTTCTATCCTACACCAGCCGGTTACAGGAATGCTTTTGTTCTGTCTAACTGCATGAGCAATGTAAAAAAAGAATCTATTTTGTCAGAATAAACAAGTTTATATCTTTGCTGTTCGATTTTAATACGCATAGATCCGAAAGATGCTCCTTCTGATGTGTATGGGCAGATTTCAGTGATTATGCCATTGTGAAATGACAAACCACTGATTATGGGAAAAAAGAAGAAGCGTTTAGGTTTGATGAACCGTTTTTTAAACGGCGTTGAAAAAGTAGGAAATGCGTTACCCCATCCCGCCACTTTATTTGCCCTGCTGGCGTTGTTTGCCCTGGTTTTATCGTTTGTGGGAAGTTTGCTGGGCTGGCATGCTATCCACCCTGCTACAGGAGAAGAAATACCTGTGATCAACCTGTTGTCAAAATCCGGGTTAGACAAAATTATCACCAAGATGGTGGTGAATTTTACTGATTTTGCCCCGTTGGGGATTGTCTTGGTAGCCATGCTTGGTATTGGCATTGCTGAAAAGTCAGGTTTGCTGTCCGCACTGATCCGGATGCTTGTTATGTCATCACCAAAACGCATCATCACCTTTGTGATTGTGTTTGCAGGAATCATGTCAAATCTGGCAAGCAGCATAGGGTATGTATTGCTTGTTCCCCTGGCAGGGTCAATATTCTATGCGTTAAAACGGCATCCGATTGTCGGAATGTCAGCAGCCTTTGCCGGGGTATCGGGTGGATATTCTGCCAATCTGGTTCTGGGCACCATTGATCCGTTGCTTGCCGGGCTAAGTACAGAAGGAGCCCGCATTATTGATCCTGCCTATAATGTGAATCCCACAGCCAATTACTATTTGATGATCGCTTCTACTTTTTTGATTGCGTTTCTTGGCACTTGGGTCACAGAACGGTTTGTAGCACCCCGTTTTGGAAAATACAAAGGGGGTGAAGAAGCTGATGAGATGGAAAAACTCACCCCGGATGAAAAAAAGGGAATGCGCTGGAGCCTGATTACCATGGTGTTGTGGATTGTGATTTTTGTGGTTGGGTTGCTACCGCAAAACGGCTTTTTGCGCGGTGCCAACGGTGGATTGCTGAACTCTCCATTTATTGAAGGCATTGTGGCTTTCTTGTTTTTGGTTGCCGGTACCATGGGAATTGCGTATGGGGTGGCCGTGGGTAAATTTAAAAACGACAGGGATGTCATGGTCAGCATGTCTGACAGCCTCAAAACCTTATCTTTTTACATGGTGCTTGTGTTTTTTGCCGCCCAGTTTGTGGCGTATTTTAAATGGAGCAACATCGGTATTGTATTTGCCATAGAAGGTGCCGAAGCCTTGATGAAAGCCAATATGGGGCTTATCCCCACCATGATATTGTTCATTATTTTTGCCGGGATGATCAACATGATAATGGGCAGTGCCTCGGCAAAATGGGCCATCATGGCGCCCATATTTATTCCTATCTTCATGATATTAGGGTATTCACCCGAACTATCGCAGGCAGTTTACCGTATCGGAGATTCTGTTACCAATGTGATATCCCCGATGATGAGCTTTTTTGCCCTGATCATTGCTTATTTTCAGAAATATGAACCCAAAACCGGTATCGGCACAGTTACATCGGCTATGCTGCCCTATTCGATATTCTTTTTCATCGGATGGTCACTGTTGCTTATTGCCTGGGTTTTACTGGACATTCCATTGGGGCCGGGAGCCGGATTGCATTATGAGATGATGCCGGGGTAAATGCCGTGGCAATTACCCTTATTTTCTGATGAGTTTGAACGTATGTTGTTGTTCATCGGGCATGGTAATTACCAGAACATAGAATCCGGGGGATAACTCTGAGGTATTAATTTCACTGTATCCATTGATTACGATCGTATTGTTGTACACACCACCTCCATATACATTCCTGATTTCCACCCGGCAATCAACGCTTTTTGACGCTTTAATAAATATTTTATTGTCAAACGGATTGGGGTACACACCTACATTGATATCATCATAAATTTCCTGAATACAATCCACCTGAGTAATTGAAGAATAATTTTCAGTCCCGTTAAAATCAACCTGCTTCAGGCGGTAATAATTATTACCGGGATAGAGTGCTGTATCGCAGAAAGAATAATACCTTATCAAATTGCTGTTTCCATTGCCCTGAACTTCAACTACAGGTTCAAAATATGGTAAGTTATTGGATTTTTCGAGGATAAAATAATCGTTGTTAACCTCAGATTGCGTTATCCAGGAAATAACAGCATTGTCTTCTTTACAACGGGCAGAAAAATCAATTAACTCAACCGGCAATGGATCACAGTTTTCGACATTGATATTATAAATTACCTCATCGGGGCATTCGGAAATACCACCTGAAATTGTGACGGTATAAGTTCCAACACTCATCACCTGGATAATAGAATCTGTTGATGTAAAACTATTGGGCCCTGACCAGGCATAAGAATCACCCCCCGAGGCTGTTATAATATCTTTTTGACAGGCATTGGTTGAACTGACACTGGCATATTCAACACCGGATTTACCTTCAATGGCATAATCACATATTGATCCGGCATTTCCATCAATCATCAGGTAATAATGATCGCCCGGCACAAGGTCGGGAGCATCGCTATACGGATCAGGGACTGTAATGGTGGTGGTCGTATTGTTACAGAGGGTAGCAGAAGAACTGGTGTAATAATCTGATGATAACAATGAAAAATTATCGCAATCAATTCCGGAATACACACCGAGCTGAATGGCATTGGAGCCTCCCGAACAATTGGTCACCGTAATATCAAACTCAGCCGTAGTTTCTGCGGCGGTAAATGTTAACCATGAATTGTTTTCAATGGTTCCGCCAAACAAATCAGAACTTTGTTCAAAATCCCCCGGGAAATTCGGTTGATAAAAACCAGAAGTTGTTCCGGTATAACCATTAAGATTGCAAATATGTGTAGCACCGTCACAAAAATTATGCGCAACCTGGTTTTCTTCATCTGCACACATGACAATGGCCTCCCATCCCACACTATCTTCACTGGCATTCGATATAAATTCAAAGGTCAGGCATGAACCATACGATATAATCTCGGGTGGGATATTAGTCACCGTGGATTCTCCGTTAAACTTAAATATCAATGTAGATGAGGTACTGTTTCCATCATACACATACAATGTATCCGTCACATCAATGGCAATATTAAAAAACACCACTTTGACATGCTCCCCATTTGAACCATCAGAACAAAACGTGATGGTTTCATTTTCGGAATTGCTGTAATTTGAAGATGCTCCACCTGTGTCATAAAATGAAGCAGCACAGGTTGACACGCTTGAAGCATCGTCAATATTATACGTATCGCAACTTACAGCATTGTAATGAACCTCATTGCTGTAACCAACCTCACTGCTCTCGTTACAAGTCACCTCAAGCCTGAAATACACATCCGTCGTTGCACCGGAATACTCCGTTACGTCCGGATTGGTCTCACCCGAAATATCTGACCAGCTCGATCCATCTGACGATTCCTGCCATTGATAATAATATCCCGCTGCTTCATCACCATTTTGGTCATAATCTTCGCAAAACACATACAAGGTGGTACTGATTCCTGTACACCCCTGTTCCATGGAAATCGAAGCGATGCCGCCATTAGGGGTGCCACTGCATGGTGGTACACATTCCCACCTGGCCTCCCAGCCACTTTCATTAACTGCCCCATCAGATTCAAACACAAAAGTAAGTTTTCCGGACGGGTCTGTTGAAAACACTTCAAAAGGCTCTAATTCACCAGAATAGGAACCTATCATATCTTCTGCATCTGTGGAGTTTCCATTATAGACATACAAATAATCGCATTCCTCTTCTGTATAAAAAGCATCAAAAAACACTTTAATAGCCGAATTTGCCATCGATGGTTCTATTATAAGGGAATAACCGACCCCTTCATTTTCATTGTTTCCATAATTATTATCACATCCTCCAGAATCGTAAAACGCTCCTGAACATGATGTTACAGGACTGGATGCAGTACCTGTTAAATACGCTATATCCACTTTTCCGAAATCAGAAAACGCATAAGACGGCCCTTTAGACCCACACGTGGTTTTGAGCCTGAAATAGGTTGTTTCTGTGATGGGTCCTGTAGTATATACCGGGGTAGTGGCTCCGGATCCATCCGTCACATCTGACCATGTTCCGGTTGTATCTGTGGTTTCCTGCCATTGAAATGTGATGCCGTCGTTGTAATCGTAATCCTGTACTGTCAAAGTAACCGTTCCGCCTGATGATGTACATTGATAATCAGGGGTTACTGTGCCACCTGTTGGTGTCCCGGAACAGGTAACGGGATCAACCACCCTTATGCTGTAGTCTTCTGTTTCACCATTGAATGAGGTTGCACAGGGATCTGTAGGATCCCCGTCTATTGATGTTATGACACGCATTATTGTAATTCCGGTTTCGGCACCTCCGGGGACAGTAACAGACAAAGGCGATAAATCTGTAGGGCTATCTGATACATCGGTTGCATCTCCCAGATCATACGATTCCCCTGTATCTGCAAAATCCCCGTCCTGATTCCAGTCAATGTAAGCATAGGTATCTGCTGTAGAAGAACCATAGGTATTAACCCTTACGGACAGATCATAACTCCCTCCCAATTCAACTGTGGCCATTTGATCCGTATAATCAACATAAGTATATCCACTTGAGGTTGCGTTGTCGATTTGTTCAATGCCTACGTACTTAGTACCATAACCAGATGTACTGCCATAGCTCTCGCAGTAGCAGGAAGCATTCAGTTCTGTTTCGACCAACAAGGATGTTGAGGTATCGGATTCGGCAGCATCACATGAAACAATACAATGATAATAAGTATCTTCAGTGATGTTTGTTGTGTGTTCATGATGGGTGGCTCCGCTTATATTGCTCCAGGTGGAACCATCAGAGGAAGACTGCCACTGGTAACTGATTCCTGTATAGTAGTAATAATCATCTTCAAGGGATAAGGTAAAATCATTTCCCACACAAACCGGATTTTCGCTTACCGTGGTTGCTCCAGGAACCGGGTCAGCGTCACAAGCGGTAAGTTGTTTCACCATGATTTTGTAATCTTCCACTTCACCATAATAACCAGTACCCTCACAAGGACCACTATAACCGGATGAGTGTGCAATAACCCGCATGAAAGTAAAGCCGTATGCTGCTCCTGATGGAACGGTAATATCGCTGCTTACTGTCCCATCACTGGTTATACCCAATTGCGTTTCTTCACCGGTGTCTTCAAAATCACCATCCTGATTCCAGTCAATAAACACATTGACACGATAACTGTCACCATCCCCAATGGTAACATACGCCGTGTAGGTGGAATCTCTGAGTACATTGGTTGCAATGGTTGTGTAATTGGAGTATCCCTGGTCATAATCCGAACTGTTATCAATGGTATTAAAACTCACATTTGAAATACCGCCTTCACTGCTGGTCATCTCTGCAGAACAATAACAGGATATGGAAGAAATAACATCAATAAGTTGGGAATTTGATGCACCTGTACCATAACCATCGCATGTAACGTTACAGCGAAAGTAAGTGTCATCCGTTACTGAAGTGGTACAGGTTGAAGAGGTTTCACCAGACATATCACTCCATGCGGAACCATCGGAGGAAGATTGCCACTGATAGGATATTCCACTGTAAGGGAAAGCATTTTCAAGTGAAAGTGTAAATTCCGTTCCAGAACATACTTCCGTATCTGTTGATTGCGTTTCCCCGGGATCAGGTGTAGCTGAACAAGCTGTGGCCTCAATGATATTGATGGTGTAATCTTCAGTTTCTCCCCATGAATATTCTCCACATGAACTGACATCGTTCTCATCTGATGTTTCTACCAAAACCACTCTCATTATTGTGGTTCCTTCCGAAGCATCAGCAGGAACAGAAACGCTACCATTCATTGCTTCAGAATTTGAAGTTTCAAATTGGTAAACCATTTCTCCAGCATCAGAAAAGTCACCATCAAGATTAAAATCAATGTAAACACGTCCTATTCTGCTATAATCACCGCTACATGTACCTGTTGTAACCGTGATGTCATAGGAGGTGGAGGTATATACATCCGTGGAATTAGAGGTATTATCAGTATATGTTTCACAACCTGCAGGGCTTGTTACATCAATATCTTCAAATTGTACCCTGTGAATTTTTGAATCGTAATCTTCACCAGCGTACGAATCACAATAACAGGAAATACCCATAGTTATTTCAATTTGTAATGAGGATGATTCGCCTGTCCCCTCACCTGAACAAGTCACATTACAACGAAAATATGTATCCTCTGTAATTGAAGTGGTACAGGTTGAAGAGGTTTCACCGGACATCTCACTCCAGGTGGAACCATCAGAAGAGGATTGCCACTGATAAGAAATACCAGAATAGCCGGAATAATCGTTTTGTAAAGACAAGGTAAAGTTTTCCGAAGGGCATACTTCTGTTGCTGTGGATTGTGTATTACCGGGGGCAGGAGTACCAGAACAGGCAATTACACTTCCGGATATGGATATTTCATCAAAACAGGGGCCTGTTCCATCGCCTCCGCTGGCATCATTGATCCAGTTAAATCCAATGTAAAATGTATCATCATCACAAGATGACAAATCCAGGGCACTGACAGTCTGCCAGTCAGATGTTTGACCATAGTATTTAGTTGATGATACATCATTCCAGTTACTCCCATCCAAAGAATACACCACTTTAAAATAATCATTTTCATCACCCCCTGACATCCAGTCAAAATCCATGGTTAAACTCTCATAGCCTGTGGCATCAATTTCAGTAGCATAATAAACTATTTCATCTGCAGCGGTTGAATTATCATAAGCCAGATCAGTTGTACTGTAATACATTTCAAGGCATTGGCTTGTGATACTGCTATGTGAGGGTTCATAAAATGCCCAGTCATTATTGCCGGATGTTCCCGAAATTGCCCAATCAGTACTTCCATCAAGCGGGTATGTGTCGCTGTATGCGTTAAAATCTTCAGACCAGATTTCTGTTTGTGCTTTTATCTGTAATGAAGAAATACCAAATAGAATTACCATAAATATGGCTTTAAACAACTGTTTTTTTCCTGTAGATGCAATGGTGTCAAACATAATCAAACTATATTAAAAATAATGAGCAATGTTTTTTTTATATAGCAATATTAAACCATTTTTACCATTTAAATCATACTGATATACTTTATCATGTCATAATGTGTAAAATCAGACAATCCTGTTGGGAATACCATGTTTGCATCATAATGCTTTCCTGTTTGTCAATACAGGTTTGCAAGCATTTCCGGCAATAAAAAAACCGCACTACTTTTTTATGACCCTGAAAATACGTTTTTCAGAATTTTCATTGGTAAGGATCAGCACGTAAGCTCCTTGTGTGAGAAATCCGGTGTTGATCACCCCAGTGCAATCAATAGTTTGTGTATTGTAGTACAACACACTTCCAAAAGCATTAAGTATTGTTACATCGTAAACACCCTTCAGGTTGTGCCCAATGAACAATTTATCATCAAAAGGATTGGGATAAATACGGCTATCAATATTGGTTGTCTGTTTTATGCTGGTTGGTGTAGAGGTTACGGTCATGTTGTTGCTTTCAATATCGGCAGATGAAAATGCTTCTGCAAAACCAGAACCCAAACTGTCACTGGAAAAACCATGGTCATTGCAATCAATATGAAAATGCAGCACTGCTCCATCAACAATATTTGATGTATTCAAATAAACATAGAGCGAAACCAATTTTGATGTTCCGTCCGGGATATTAAAATCCCCCGGAGAAACAGGGATATCAATACATGTATCAGTAATAACCGGGCTTTCTGTCGATATAAAAGAAGATCCGTCATTATCATACAATTTAACACCCTGAATGTGATCGGTCCAACCGGCAGTGTTGTTTATTCCTGGTTTGATGCGGACATTGGTGACCATTGTCGGAGCGTCGTCGGCTGTACCCATATCTGTAATCTTAAATGCAAACACCTCCTGAGCTTCGGCATCGGTATTGACAGATGAATCAATATAGGCTGCTTCTACCTGATTAACCGGGTTTTCGGCTTCAGAATCCATGTCCATGCTGTAATTACAGCTCACTTTCCAGTTTTCCAAAACAGGATTTCCCCCTTCTAATGTAGCTTTCAGATAAATAACATCATAAGTGGTTTCATCTATGCCGGAAATATCTACAGGGCTTGTTGATGATGGGGGGATGCCAGGTATTTCTGTGGTGACGTCAGCATCTGTATATGCACCCACCGTAATTGTATCTGCTCCCCCTGTGTTCCATGTAATATTGCCCCAGGAATCAGCACCATCAAAAAATGCGTATTTTATGGGAGGAGAAATATATTCATTGGGATTTGCTGTGGTCAAAAACACATTAAACCGCTTGTTCCATTCTACCGGCGAAGCAGGAAGCGATGACGGAAAATTGCCATAAACATATCCACCATCATAATACCTGCCCCATGGGTCTCCATCATTTTCTGAATACCATATTTGTTGTGTATCACTGCTGAGCATCACGGCAACGTAGTATATATTTTCACCAAGCAACGGATTTGTTGTTGTATTTAATGTATTGACATCTGCTATGCAAGCTTCACTGGTAGTCTCTGCAATAAATTCCCCGCTTTCATCATACAAAGCAAGTTTGACATTTCCGTCAGGATACCGTAACTGAACAGATAAAGATTGCAAATAAGACAATTCCGTTACATAACATCTGTACCAAAACATACGTCCATCACTCAGGGATCCTGCACCATATTCATGTGTAGAAGTATTCCCAAAATCGTATTCGCCTTCCTCCAGAATAATCCCGCTTTCAAATTGGTCTTCTTCAGCCTGTAGCCATTCCGGATGTCCGGCAAGTTTATATGTAAAAGAATACATGCCTGATGACCATTCTCCCCACGTGCTACCACCATCCGCCGATGCCCGCACACGTACATAATAGGTTACATCATTAGTGTTTGGCAACACCGGTGAAAGGGAATTGCAATCCAGCTCATATTGGGTGTCGGTTGAATAAACATCAGAAAAAGTCTGTGTATAAGCAGTGCCGGTAAAATCTGATTCCGTATTGAGTTCTACCTGAAAGCGGTCAAAGCTTGTGGTATGTGTGGCGGAAACGCTAAACGCCGGCGTATTATCGCTGATATAGGCATTATTGAAAGTCAAAGGTGATCCGCCGGAGTCCAAATTATGAAAGCGACAATGATAAGGGGCTGTAAACAACGAAACCTGCATTTGTGCTCTTTCAGTGGATGAATAACAAGGGGATGTTAAACTACAACCGGCATCATCATACGTTCCTGAATAATTGGTACAATCGTAACTGCCAGGGGTATATACATAAATACCTCCGGGATTGGTAAATGTATAATCATCAGTTTGATTATCAAAACAAAACTGTATCAACAAATTACTGGAACCATCCCAATAAAACCCTGCATCAAAGGGAAAGATTTTCCATGAATCAGCAGTAAATTCTGATGGTTCAATGTCTTCGCTAAACACATTTGTAAACCCCGTGTCATCCAAATTACACTCCAACACGGTATCGTTGGTCTCTTTAAGTGAAAGGTTAAAATTTTCCAATGTAAAGGCGGGCACTTCATAGATTTTTAAAGCCAGGTTCACTATGATACCTTCTGTTGCCCCTTGATTTGCAAGTTCAGAAGCCCTGATTAAATACTGCACTTTAGAGTCTTCAACTTTGCAGCCAATAGCAGAAATTCCTCCACCCTGTTCATAAATATTACCACTGCCTAATGTATATGTAGTCTGTGATTTTGCTGTATTATGTGTTACATATCCAATGCACACAACAATGATAAGTGCGTAAATTATTTTTTTCATGGTTTTTAAAATTTATAACGAGTGAATATAAGTTTCACAAGAAAAAATCGACACTGTATGACTCTAATGTATCTCAAGATACATGAATTTTGATCACTGGAGGAATTAAGAACAAAATAACATGTAAGAATGGATAAATTATGACATTTTGGAAGATTAAAAAAAGGTCAGTTACTCTGGCTATTAGGCTGCTGTATCTTGTTTTTGAATTCACGGGGTGTCATTCCCATGTGTTTTTTAAATATCGGATAAAACACATTCCGGGATTTAAAGCCGCAGGATTTTGCGATGCCCTCAATTGAATAATGGTCGTATTGTTCATCCGCCAACAAACGTTTGGCTTCTTCAATTCTGTACTTGTTGATAAAGTTATAAAAGTTAACATTGAACTCATTATTTATAACATGAGACACGTAATTTTTGTGTATTTCAAGTTGTTCTGCCAACTTGTTCAGGGAAAGCTCGTCATCCAGATAAAGCTGTTCAGATTCAATGATCCCGGTAATTTTATCAGCAAGCATTTTCTTCATGTCATCACTTAATAACTCTTGCTTTTCCCGGGTAGCGGCTTTTTGCTCAACCTCTTTCACCAATTGTTCTTTAATGGGATCGCCTGACGTGTTGTCTTCGCCTTTTTCAATAACCGGATAAGGAAATGATTCTTCCTCTTCTTTTTTGTGCTCCGGATCAAAAATCTCCTTTTGCCGTAACCCAAATATGCCAACAAAGAAAATATGTACCGCCAAAATGGAAAAATAGGCAGTTTCAGAGATTTTCAGATATAGAAAGGAATAAATAATAATTTCAACAATATAGTATGCCAGGTATAAAATAACAAATGCAAGTAACCACCTCAGGGAAATTTTATGCTTATAAGAATAGTAATTTTCAATGTTTTTCTTGTGCTTAATAAGCCTGATAATCATCACCGTTGAATATGCAAATACCTGAATAAACAGTATAATGATTGAAATTGAATACACTGCATTAAATGCACTCAATTCAGGCACATTTAATAATCCATCAGACGCCAGTAGTACTGTTTTTGTTGCTGGTTCCAAAGACAAATAGGTTGCTACCTGACATACAAATATCACGAAAGCAGGCAGAAAATGCAATGCTTGTCGCCAGGTGAGCTTAAAATCGGCATCAGACATATACCTGACATACAAATAAATCAATGGAAATTCAAGTAATGATAAGGAAGACAATCCCAAATAGAACAAAACATGCAGGGATTCAATGTGAAAAATGTGGAAATTGGCAAACAAAAAGCTTTGAATAAAGAAATTCACCATAAAGAAACCAAGTACGCGGCTTCCCGCCTGGTTTCTTGCAAACAGCATGATCGCAAAAACATAAGCATGAAGGATGGTTATGACAATAATGAGGCTGTCAATGCTCATTTTTTAATTCAATAATAAGGTACAAATTTAATAAAATACAGGTATTATAACAACTGAATTATGTATCTCACTCAAAACTCACAATTTTTACATCAGCCATCTCATTGGATTTTTTAAATTCCATGTTGTATTGCTGTTTCAAATCATTGAGAGCTTGTTCAACATTGGCCATGGATATGGTCTCAAAATTGTATTTTGAGTTGTCATCAACACCGGAGATAAAAACCACATCAAATTCTTTCTCCAAAGCTTCCATAAACCGGTCAAAACTGTAATTCGAAAAGGTTTTGGTTTTATTTACCGATTTGACCGATGTGCCGGCAACATCTTCGCCTGCATTACTCAGTTTGGTGCTGTCATAACCTGTTAAGGTATATATTTCAAGCTCCCTTGCAGCATCTTCAAACGCGAAATTATAAAACTCCTTCAGTTGCTCAATAAGGTTCCGGCGGTTTTCCTCAACAGAAGTTTCCCAAATATCATCGGGCCTGTAAGCAATGTACATCACGGGGTCATGGTCAAGCCCTTCCACAAAAACCTTAGCGCCGGTTTTCCCTACAAGCAATTTTATGCATTTTGATAAGGGGTAGCCTTCAAGGGTAACACTTTGCCTGCTGATGTTTTCCCATTGTACATCGCTTTCACTGTTTTCAATGATTTCCAGGTTATCGGTTTTTACCAATTCGTGGTTTGGTATAATTTCGTTGTCTTTTGTGTCATTTTGTTTTGGATTTGATTGGCATGAAAACAAAACAATAACACTTAACATCAGGATAATGATTGTTTGAAATGATTTTTTCATAGTCATGTAATTTTATATAAAGTTAAAAATAATATCCAAAAGATAAGCCAACATCCGGTTTTATCAAATTCGTGCTGCCGGCAGGAACCGTTTCGATAAGCGAAATAAACCTGGCATAGTTTTTATGATCCAGCATAATACCTACATACCCATGAATGGTAAAACCGTTTTTGTACACATGCTGATACCCTAAAACCATACTACCTCTCACTGAAGTTATTGAATACTCATCATCGCTGATGCGATTTTCATATTCGTAAGTGTGGTTGTAGCGGTAATATCCAATCGAAGGCCCCACGTAAAACCCTTGCATCACGGCATTTATGTAATACCTTGCCCCCAGTGTCATTCCAAACCCCCTGGCATGTTGTTTTGAAATGACATCACCATACACATCTGCTTTCTGATAACTGATGGTTGCAGGGATGATGACATTCAACCGGAAAAAGCCCGCCAGCCGTTCCGATAAATTGGATTCGTAGGTGCCGTATATTTCAGGCCAAAAACTCATGCGTTTATCCGACATGCTGTCAACCTTCATAAACATGCCGCCCGTAATGGTGTTTTTCTTTTCAAATGACTCATCCAGTTGGGCACATAAAATGACCGGCACACTAATCAGCAACAATATGAATCCAATTTTTTTCACGTTTTCAATATTACAAAAAATGATTCAAATTAAAAACACATATTACCATGGTCACGTTGCATTATTTTTATATTTTACGCCAAAGAAAGAAAACAATATGAATATACGACGATTAAAACTCGGAAACGCTAACCTTTATTTCATACGTTCGGCAACCGGCTGGATGCTTATTGATACTGGTATTCCAAAAAAAAGTAAAAAAATCCTGCGCTTCATGCGGAAGCATAATATTTCTCCATGCAAAGTTAAAATCATAGTCATTACCCATGCTCACTACGACCATGCAGGCAACCTGGAGTTTTTGAAATTTTTGACCAATGCACGGATTTTCATACACAAATCTGAGGCAGCCATCATTGAGAACGCTGAGGTTGTGTTGCCTGACCCTGTTACTTTTGTTGCGAAATTGGGAATCAGGTTGTTCAAATTGTTTCCGCGGCGTATGAAATTTACCACTGTGAAAGCAGATGAAACCATTCAATATAAGACAGACCTGCGTCCTTATGGTTTTTCGGCTTTTATCATCCCTACCCCCGGTCATACTGAAGGATCTGTCTCGGTATTGTTTGAGAACGGCAACGCCTTTACCGGGGATACCTGTTTTAACCTGAAGTTTACAAGGCGTGTTATCCCACCGTTTATCAACGATAAAAAGGCACTGCTTAAATCATGGCATATCCTGAACGAAAACGGGGCAAAACATTTTTACCCGGGCCATGGCAATCCTTTTGATTTTAATAAGTTTATTAAATCGTTTAAACGACTCGAGAAATTATCTCAAAACTAAAATGGTGTATTTCTTTTACACTTCCATTGAGGACAAATGCAATGAAAGAGCAAATCCTGTATAATTATAACCCCATGAAACAATAAGTATAAATCAGCAAAAACACTAAAATTTATTAAGAGCTGTATTTTTCGGCAGGGAAATTGTTACTTTTGTTTGGAAATCTTTAAATAAAACAAAAAAATGAAAACACATAGTACTATCATCAGCCTATTGGTATTGTTGATTGCAACACCAATTTTTGCACAGAAAGAAATCACACTGGAAGACATTTGGTCAAAAGGACGATTTCAGCCGGGCATGGTTCGTGGAATTCGCAGCATGGACGATGGCAAACATTTTACCAGGCTTAACATGACCCGCAACAGCATTCTAATGGCAGATTATGAAACCGGTGAAAAAGACAGTGTCATTTTTAAACTCGGTATTTTTGAAGACACGTATGAAAACGAGTGGATATTCGACTATAAATTCAGTAAAGATGAAAACCTCATGTTGATTGCCACAGGCCATAAATCCATTTACAGGCATTCATATAAAGCAAACTTTCATATTTTTAACAGAGAAAATAATTCCATTGCCCCCGTGAGTGAAGGAAACAAAATCCAGGCAGCCGTATTTTCGCCGCAAGGAAATTACGTTAGTTATGTGCTGGACAATAACATGTATCTATATGACATTGAAACCAAACAAACCACACAAATCACGGATGACGGCGAAAAAAACAAAATTATCAATGGCATCCCGGACTGGGTATATGAAGAAGAATTCAGTTTTGCAAAAGCCTATACCTGGTCAAAAAACAACCAATACATTGCTTTTTTAAAAACAGACGAAAGCAATGTCAAAGAATTTAACATGCCAATATACGGGAACCTATACCCTGACCAATACAAATATAAATACCCCAAGGCTGGTGAAGAAAATTCTGAGGTCAGTGTGCATATTTACGATATTCAATCAGGAAAAACTCAACATGTTAAGCTTGACACGGAAGGCGAATTTTATGTGCCCCGCATTTATCAAACAGCAAATCCATCTGAGTTTGCTGTTGTCAGCATGAACAGGCTACAAAATGAATACAATCTCCATAAGGTAAATGCAGAAAGCAATGCATCCAACATCATCCTCTCCCTCAACGCCGAAAATTACATCGAGTTGCATGATGATGTGACATTTCTGCCGGACGGAGAACATTTTGTGATGACGCATTCAGAAAGTGGATTTCGGCATTTGTACCGTTATAACATGGAAGGGGAATTACAAAATCAGGTTACCTCCGGAAATTGGGAAGTGACTGATTTTTATGGATACGATGCCGGGGAAAAAATGTATTATTATCAGTCCGCTGAGACATCCCCCATGGAACGTAATGTGTATGCCATCAGCGAAACCGGGGAACAGAAGAAAAAACTGAATGATAAAACAGGCACCACAAAATTCAAATTCAGCAAAGGGTACAAATACTACATCGAGGAACACACCGATGCCAACACCCCGCTTACTGTAAGTCTTCACCGTAAAAACACTGAATTTGTCCGCTTGCTGAAAGAAAACAAAGGCATGAAAGCAACCATGGAAGATTATGGTTTCCAAAACAAAGAATTTTTTACCCTTAAAGCTGCTGATAATAAAACAGACCTGAATGCATGGATGATAAAACCTCCGGATTTCAAAAAAAGGAAATCGTACCCCGTATTGATTTATACCTACGGAGGCCCCGGCTCACAAACGGTAGCAGATGCCTGGGATCACAACAACGGATGGTGGCAATTGCTGGCTCAAAAAGGATATATCGTTGTGTCGGTGGATAACCGGGGAACGGGGTTTCGTGGCAGGGACTTCAAACAAATTACTTATGAAGAACTAGGCAAATACGAAACCGAGGACCTCATCACATGTGCAAAACAACTGGCTGAACGTAAATATATTGACGAGAAACGCATTGGTATTTTCGGATGGAGTTACGGCGGATACCTGACCAATTTATGCCTGACCAAAGGAGCTGATTATTTTGTGGCCGGTATTGCAGTGGCACCCGTAACCAACTGGCGATATTACGATACCATATATACCGAACGCTACAATGGATTGCCTCAGGACAACGCCGGTGGATACGACGACAATTCTCCCATCAATCATATTGGTAAACTTGAGGGCGAGCTTTTGCTTGTGCACGGCACAGCAGATGATAACGTGCATTTTCAGAACAGCATGGATTACATCAACAAATTGGTGGCTGCCAATAAGCATTTTGAGATGATGGCTTATCCCAACAGGGACCACGGTATTTATGGCGGAAATGCAAGGTTACATCTCTACACTAAAATGACGGACTTTTTGATGGAAAATTTATGATTGATCATACGTTAAAATATAGCATATAACTAACTAAAACAAGTCAAAACAAGCATTGACAGCATCAACATGGAAGATATTATCCAACTTCAGAAACTGGTCAAGCATTACGAAATGGGCGTTCAGACTGTCAAAGCATTGCGCTCCATAGATCTGAACATCAAAAAGAATGAATATGTGGCCGTTATGGGGCCTTCCGGCAGCGGAAAATCCACCCTCATGAACATTATAGGGTGCCTTGATTCTTTAACAAAAGGAGAATACATACTTAACGGCACCAACGTAAGCCAGATGACCGATAATGAGCTGGCAGAAATTCGTAACCAGGAAATCGGGTTTATTTTTCAGGTTTTCAACCTTCTTCCCCGGTTTAATGCCTTGGACAATGTGATGTTACCATTGGTTTATGCCGGGATAAAAAAGAAAGAAAGGGAACAAAGGGCTAAGGAAGTGTTGTCATCCGTCGGGCTTGCAGACCGCATGCATCACAAACCCAATGAGCTTTCCGGTGGCCAGCGCCAACGTGTCGCTGTTGCCAGGGCACTTGTGAACAAACCCGCCATTATCCTCGCTGATGAACCTACGGGTAACCTTGACACCAAAACTTCCCTGGATATCATGCAGCTCTTCGAGGAAATTCACAACGCCGGGAATACGGTGGTGTTGGTTACCCACGAAGAAGATATCGCTGTGCATGCAAGACGTATCGTACGCTTACGCGACGGCAAAATCGAATCTGACACTGTTAACAAAAACCCCAAAATCCTTGTTAAAGCTTAATTATGGCAAAGAAAATTTATACAAAATATGGGGATCTCGGCAAAACCAACTTGATAAATGGACAAAAGGTTGCCAAAAACCATGAACAACTTAATGCATGTGGTACTGTAGATGAGCTCAATGCATGGGTTGGCCTGATACGATCTTATGATGATGTATCAGAACAAGAAAAACACACATTGATGTCAATTCAGAAGGACTTATTTTCATTGTGCGCTGATATGGCAGATGATAAAGGCAATGCCACGTCAAAAATGACCCCATCCCCTTTACTTGGTGATAATAATGTTGATTTTCTTGAGAATAAAATTGACAAAATGGATAAAACACTTCCCGAGCTCAACAGTTTTATCATTCCCGGAGGTTATATGCCTGCAGCGGCTTGTCATATAGCAAGGACTGTATGCCGGCGGGCTGAGCGGACATCAATAAACATCGCTGTTAAAAATGATGTTAACCCCGCTGTTATAAAATATTTGAATCGCTTATCTGACTATTTCTTCGTGTTGGCAAGGTATCTCACACATAAAAATAACAATATTGAAAATTTGTGGACAAATACTATTTGACTATTGATATTTTTTTTATATTCGCAGTCCTGAAAAAACGGATAAAAAAGGTAAATTCTTATGTATTGGACTCTTGAATTAGCATCAAAACTGGAAGACGCTCCCTGGCCTGCAACCAAAGAAGAGCTCATCGATTATGCCATACGATCAGGGGCGCCTCTCGAAGTGATTGAAAACCTTCAGGAAATTGAAGATGAAGGCGAATCATACGACAGCATTGAAGACATCTGGCCGGATTACCCCAGCAAAGATGATTTTTTCTTCAATGAAGATGAGTATTAAGGTGATTTGACGCCTTAA
>CAZGPW010000205.1:0-26443 GCA_964527535.1 uncultured Bacteroidales bacterium | reverse complement strand
AAGATATATATTATTGATAGGGCAGAGAGAATGACCCCGGAGGCTGCCAACAGCCTTTTAAAAACACTGGAAGAGCCTCCTGAATATGTCATAATTATTCTACTGGCTGAGGAAATAAGCAAACTTCTGCCTACCATTATTTCTCGCTGTCAGCAGATTCATTTATCTACTCTGAACAGGCAGGTCATACAGAAAAGGTTAACAGAAATTGGCATGGAAAGGGAGAAAGCTGATTTAATTGCCCGGCTTGCAGATGGTAGCCTGGGAAGGGCAATAAGGCTTGCGCATGATGATAAATTCCTTCAGGTTAGAGCCAGTATCCTTAAATTATTGAGTGAATTACCACAGATTAATACAGTTGAGCTATTTAAGCAGTCTGATCTACTAATAGAACTAATTAATAATAATTTTCCCGTCTTTAATTTGATATTAAACTGGTATAGAGATATAATAATATATAATCAGGGTAGTAAAGAACAATTGATTAATTATGATTACCTGGCAATTATGGATTTACAACAGGAGATATACTCTATTGAAGAGTTAACAGCTATAATTACTTTAATCAATCAGACAAAAAACTATATTGATTTAAATGTAAAAAAGGATCTGGCCTTACAGGTTATGTTTTTGAGAATCAAAGCAAAAAGATTTAATTAGAAATAGAGGTGCAATATATTATGCAGACAGTAGTTGGAGTCTGTTTTAAGAAAGCAGGTAAGATTTATTACTTTGCCCCCGATGATCTGGAATTAAATAAAGGAGATCATGTTATTGTAGAAACGGCCCGGGGAATTGAATATGGTGAGATTATCCTGGGGAAGAAAGAGGTTAGTGAAAAAGAGATAGTAGCTCCCTTAAAAAAGGTAATCCGTAGTGCAACCCCTGAAGACAGGGAAAAGAATCAAGAGAATAAGGAACTGGAGAAAAAGGCCTATTATATTTGTCTCCAGAAGATTGAAAAACATGAATTACCAATGAAATTAACTAATGTAGAGTATACTTTTGATCATAATAAGATCATTTTCTATTTTACCGCTGATGGTCGGGTTGATTTCCGGGAGCTGGTTAAAGACCTGGCCAAGATCTTTAAGACCAGGATTGAATTACGACAGATTGGGGTCAGGGATGAGGCCAAAATGATAGGTGGTTTAGGGATCTGTGGCCGCCCTCTTTGCTGTAGTTCTTTTCTCCGTGATTTTGACCCAATCTCCATCAAGATGGCTAAAAAACAGGAATTATCCCTTAATCCGGCTAAAATATCCGGTGTCTGTGGTCGCTTAATGTGTTGTCTTAAGTTTGAATCCTGTACCTACAGACAGTTAAAGGAAGAGATGCCGGATGTAGGTGAAACTGTTGAGCTGGAGATTGGTTAAGGTGTTGTGTAAAAAATAACAAGTAGCTTGATGGACAATGCTTACCTTTAGTGTTAGTCGTGAATAAAGTGTTCTGATGTAAAATTGACATTTTTTATGAATATATTGCAGTCAAATAATGTCAAAATTTCATAAAAAAAAGAGTTGGTACAAACCTTGATAAGGCAAAACAATTAAATATTAAAAAATTGAGAATCCTGAGTTGATGAATACATAAAACTATTTTTATGGATATACAAATTGAAAATTTGTCAAAAAGTTATGGCCATCAAAAAGCTGTAGATGATATTTCTTTCCATGTACATACAGGTGAAATACTGGGGTTTCTGGGACCTAACGGTGCAGGAAAAACAACGGTAATGAAGATGATTACCGGATTCCTGGGCATGGATGCAGGCAGCATAAAAGTTGGTGATTATGATGTGCTTGAACAATCAGAGCTGACAAAAAAGCACATTGGGTATTTGCCTGAGGATAATCCTTTGTATTCTGAGATGCCGGTCATTGAATACCTGGAGTTTTCTGCAGGTTTGCAAAATGTAAAAAGCGAGGATATCCCCGGCCGGGTGAAAGAGATGATTAAAGTATGTGGCTTGAATGCAGAAAAACACAAAAAAATCGGGGAATTATCCAAAGGCTATCAGCAACGCGTAGGATTGGCACAAGCAATGATCCATGACCCTGAAATTTTAATTCTTGATGAGCCGACAACAGGTTTAGACCCGAACCAAATTGTAGAAATCAGAAAGCTTATCCGTGACCTTGGAAAAGAAAAAACGGTGTTGCTAAGTACCCACATATTGCCTGAAGTTGAAGCTATATGCGACAGGATTTTAATTATACATAAAGGGAAAATTGTGGCTGACGATACATCAGATACCCTGCGTCAAAAAGGTCATGGGCAGGAAACTGTGAAAGTAAAAATTGAAGATGCAGAGGATTCAGATGTTGTGCTGCAGGAATTAAATGCGTTGTCTTCTGTTGAGGATGCTGATTATGCTGCACGGAACAAACAAGTGTTTAATGTCCAATCAAAGCCTGAACAATCAGCAGCCCGGGATATATTTAGCATGTGTGTGAAAAACAACTGGGTAATTACAGAAATGATACCTAAAGAGACAAAACTTGAAGATATTTTCAGAAACTTAACAATGAACTGATAAGTTATGAGAGCAATTTGGATAATTACAAAACGAGAATTGAGTGTGTTTTTTAATTCGTTGATGGCCTATATAGTTATGGGTTTGTTTTTGGGTTTTAGCGGATTTTTTACATGGATTTACGGTAATGATATTTTTATGATGGGGCAGGCCAGCTTAGAAGTGTTCTATACAGTGGCTTTCTGGACATTGTTTTTCTTTATTCCGGCCATCACAATGAAAATGCTGGCTGAAGAAAAACGCAGTGGAACACTCGAACTGCTGTTAACCAAAAATGTCACTGACAGGGATGTCATTGTCGGGAAATTTTTGGCTACGCTGATTTTAATCATCGTTACCCTCGTATTGACACTGATTTATCCCCTTACCGTTTCAGGTATAGGAAACCTGGAAAATGGTTCAACCATTACAGGGTACCTGGCGTTGGTGCTGATGAGTATGGTTTACATTAGCATTGGATTGTTTGCCAGCAGCCTTACATCAAACCAGATAGTGGCTTATTTGACAGCTTTGTTTATCGGGCTGTTTTTTCAAATCATATTTGGTGTACTTGCAACCGGATCCACCGGCGTGATAGGGGAGATTCTGCATTCCTTATCGCTTCATACACATTTTGAATCAATGTCACGCGGTGTGGTTGATAGCAAGGACATTATTTATTTTTTGTCCCTGACATTCCTGGGACTGGCATTTGCTGAAATTTCACTTAAAAAACGTTAAACATCCGAGGAGGTTTTAACATGAAAAGAACAAGCATTCATATTATTTTATTGATTGGAATTGTGATTGTCCTGAATCTTATTTCTGAACAATGGTATTTCAGGCTTGATTTTACAGAAGACGACAGGTATTCATTGAGCGATGCCACAGAAAATATTCTCGATTCACTGGACCAACCTTTATCTATAACGGCTTATTTCAGTGAAAATTTACCCCCGGATATCATGAAAACACGTGATTTGTTTGAGGAGTATCTCATTGAATACAATCGCCTGAGCGGTAAAAATGTCATGTATGAATTTTTAGACCCTAACAAAGACAATAAAATTGAAAAGAAAGCACAGGAGTCAGGTATTCAGCCTGTTATGGTAAATGTAAGGGAAAAAGACCAGATGAAACAACAGAGGGTGTATATGGGCGCTGTTTTAAAACTTGGGGAGAAACGTGACGTAATTCCATTTCTGGATCCTGGAGTACCAATTGAATATGCTTTGTCAACGGCCATTAAGAAAATGAGCATGACCGACAAACCTGGTGTTGCAATTTTGCAGGGACATGGAGAACCCGAAATGAAAAAGATTTACCAGTCGGTAAGTGAATTAGAGGTACTGAACAATGTACAGGCTTATGAAATAACACCCGGTAAACCGATTCCTGATAGATTCAGAACCGTTGCAATTATACGTCCCACAGATAGTATTCCTGATGCTCATCTAAGACAACTTGATACTTTTCTGGAACGTGGAGGCAATTTATTCATTGGCTTGAACCGTGTGGACGGAAATATGGAAAACCTGACAGGAAGTGTTGTTAATACAGGTCTTGAAAGTTGGCTTGCAAATAAAGGCCTGGAGGTAGAAAAACAATTTGTTACCGATGCAAAAGCTGGCTACATAAGTGTACAAAGGCAACAAGGTATGTTTAAATATACTACCAATGTAAGATTCCCCTATATACCCCAGGTTACTAATTTTGCAGATCACCCTGTAACCGAAGGGATTGAAAATGTGATTTTTAAATTTATCAGCCCTGTCAAATACAAAGGTCAGGATTCAGCGGTATTTACACCTTTGTTATATTCTTCGAAAAATTCCGGTACTGACAGTCCACCAACACGTTTTGATGTTAATAAACAATGGCAGAAAAATGACTTTCCGCTTGGAAAACAAATCCTTGGAGGGGTGTTGAGTGATACCAGCAGTACCGGGAATCCTTATAAAATATTGCTGATTGGGGATGGGGATTTCCCAGTTAGTGAAAGAAATCAACAGCAATTACAAAAAGGAAACCTAAACTTATTGGTCAATGCCATTGACTGGTTGAGCGATGATACCGGCCTTATAGCATTGCGAACTAAGGGCGTTGACTACCGTCCGCTGGATGAACTTGAAGATGGAAAAAAAACTTTTCTTAAATATCTGAACTTTTTATTCCCCATAATTATTTTGATTGTATATGGCCTTGTCAGGGTACAAATAAACAATAGGAAACGTGTAAAACGAATGGAGGAAAACTATGAATAAGAAAAAAAATACCCGTGTATTGATCATTGCATTTGCTGCCTTGCTTGCTGTTTTTGTTGTATCCCTTTACTTTCAAGACAAGGGAGGTAAAGCAAGGAGTTTTCGTGCAGATATTATTCAGGTTGACAGTGCTGCCGTAAATCGTATTGTAATAACACGAAACCAGAACGATGAGAAGATCATTTTAACAAAGGAAAATGAAAATTGGATGGTGGAAAATGTTGACGTTAAAAGCCCTGCACAGGAAGATGTTGTTGAAGAAGCTATCTCTGTTATGAGCAAAGCAGAGGTGGAACAACTGGTTGCCAACGATAAACAGGCATGGGATGAATATGATGTCACCGATACAATGGCTACACGCGTTGAATTTTTTGCAACCGGAAAGGACAAGGACAAAAAATCACTTGATTTGTATCTTGGCAGTTTTCAACCTAATCAGAGTGCCTTTCAGAGTCCACAAGGAAGCCAGTCAATCAGCGGCAGCACGTATGTTCGGCCTGAAGGAGAGAATAAAGTATATGCTGTTAGCGGATTTATTTCAATGCAGTTTAATAAGCCTTTCAACAGGTGGCGAAACGGAAAACTGATCGAAGTAGAGCCGTCTGCAATAAAACGCATTGAATATGATTATCCAGCCGACAGCAGTTTTGTGCTACACATGAAGGATAGTGTCTGGATGATTAATGACATACAAGCAGACCAGGGGGCTGTGGACAAATATATGAATGAAATGAAAAACAAAAGTTCATTTCGCTTTGCTGATGATTTTGAGCCAGATACCGAACCACTGTTTGTGGTAAGGATATCCGGCAATAATATGGATAATGTTGTACTGAAAGCATGGGAAAAGTGCGTGGGTTGCGGCGATTATACGTTGAATTCATCGCAAAATCCCGATGCCTATTTTACCGTCAAAAAAGAACGGACGTTTGGAGATATTTTTAAACGTAAAGCGGATTTTTTAGCGCAATAAAGGAAAACAACATCCCAGTGTGTATGATAAACTGCCTGCATTGAAGAAGGTAAATTAATGCATTACTGCAATATAGTTCAGTAACTGAACAAAACATCAAAATGGATTTAATGTTCCATGGTGCAGCTTACATCATCAATAAATTACCTTGTTATTATTGAATTTTCTTATAATCATTTCTTTTGCAGTGCTTAGCGCTTCCCGGCGTAACTCTGCGGTATAGTAGGTTGTGCCGCCAAGTTTCGCAGAGAGCAAAGAACCGCAAAAAATGATAAAATATTAGTCCTGATAAAATTCAGGTAATCTTTCAGATACTCATAAAATTTAATAAGTTCATAATGCATCCTATTTCTTTATTGATGCTAAAAAGATAATAATTTTAGGTGTAATATTAAGTAGTCATTATTTTTTTTTATGATTTTCGGTATTACATTTGTAGATGAAATAAAAATTACGATAATAAGTTTATATTACAGGATAATAGATAAAACGCATGCTTAAACTCAAAATATTTAACCTGTTACTCATTGTGTTGCTTTTTCCGTTGATGTCACTTGCACAGGCAACCGGTGAAGACAGCGTTGTTAATTATACTGATATCAGTGGTAACAAGCAGGGAAAATGGATTAAATATTACGATAACGATCAAATCAGATACAAAGGATTTTTTATTAACGACCAGCCTGTTGATACATTTTATCATTATCATCGCAATGGAGAACTGAAAGCACTCCAGATATTTAATGATGATGGAAGTTCCAGGACCAAAATGTATTGGGATAACGGTAATATTGCAGCCAAAGGGAAATTTAACAAAAACAAGGAAAAAGACGGAAAATGGATATATTATTTTGAAACAGGCGATAAAGAAAGTGAAGTTAATTACTCGGATGGTACAAAGGATGGCGATCAAATTGATTATTACAATAATGGCCAGGTGTTAATGGAAGTTGAATATAAAGATGGAGTCAAAGACGGGGAATATATTTTTTATTTTGATTCAGGACAGGTGCGTGAAAAAGGTTTTTACAACAATGGACTCAGGCATGGAGAGTTTGTTTATTATGAACCTGATGGCGTGATGTATGAAAAAGGAATTTACAAAAACGGAAGACGGGAAGGGAAATGGAAAATCCGCAACAGCGATGGTGAGATGGAAACCGTAATTTATATACAAGGTGAACGAGCAGACCGTGACAGCATTGAACAAAAATTTGAAGAATATTCGAAATGGGCAAAAGAGAATCAGGATAAAATTGAAGACCCTGAAGATTATAAAGCAAACCCCCTTGAATACTTCCTTAAACAAAACAACCGCTGAGTTTTATGGACAACGTATTACTTGCCATGAGCGGAGGAACCGATAGCTCTGTATCGGCATTATTATTAAAGCATCAGGGGTATAGCATTGAAGGGGTTACGTTTAAAATGTGGCAACCCACACTCAATTCCTGTGATGAAAAAGACCAGGGATGTTGCAACGCTGATCCCTTACTGGAAGCTCGTGAATTGGCAAAGACCCTGGGGTTTTCGCATTATATAACAGACATTAGTCCAGGGTTTGAAAAATACGTTATTCAGGATTTTATCAAAGAGTATCTGCAGGGGCGCACACCAAATCCATGTATTGTATGCAATACTCATATCAAATGGGGAGTGTTGCTGGATGAAATGATTGAACAAGGCTTTACCTTTTTTGCTACCGGACACTACGCCCGCATAAAAAAGAAAAATAATCGTTATGTGCTGCAGCGCGGCGTTGACCTTGAAAAAGATCAATCTTACTTTTTATGGACATTAAGCCAGAAGCAGCTTAGCCATACAATTTTCCCACTGGGCAATCTTACTAAAGTCAAAGTTCGGGAAATTGCCCGGGAATACGGTTTTAAACACATTGCCGAAAAAAAGGAAAGCCAGGAAATATGCTTCATTCCGGACAACGATTACCGGCGATTTTTGCGTGATCAGGTTACTGATATAGATAAAAAGCTGGGCGAAGGCTGGTTTGTTGATAAGAACGGCAAAAAGCTGGGCAAACATAAAGGATATCCGTATTATACCATTGGACAGCGTCGCGGGTTAAATATAGCCCTGGGTTACCCTGCCTACGTTATATCAATTGATGCAGAAAATAATACAATTGTAGTAGGGGAGTACAGCGATTTACAGAGATACGAATTGAGCATCAGAAATTGCAACTGGATAAAATACCCACAACCACCAAAGGACACTTCATTTGATATTAAAATCAGGTACAACACCCCACCAGTTCCCGGCCAGATTAAAAGTTTTAATAAAAACACCTGCCACATAAGCCTGGAAAAGCCCTTATACGCGATTACTCCCGGGCAGTCTGCAGTTTTGTATGATGGAGATGATGTGGTCGGGGGTGGTATTATCTGTCAGCAATAAATATCTCTTTTTAAGGATTTGCCGGGATGCTGTATCTTTTTATACCTTCAATGGATTAAATTTTTTAGTTTACGTATCAATACAGATATGTGGCATATTTGTTTCATTGTTAAGTCGGCTGATTGACATCCATATTTCACTTTTGATTACTTTAAAGCGCAGCAAATCTGTATATTAGTGGTGAGGATATATTACCCGGATTTTCTCCGCATCAGGAGGTTGGTAATCCAGTGCAGCAATATCAAAACCGCCAGGAAAGCTGAAATGCGCCCCAAATAATCACCGTAACGAGCGTAAAAAGTGAGTTTGTTGTTGGCTTTAATATTTCCCTTGATGACCGCTTCTGTCCACCATCCACGGTAGTCCACAATATCGCCACGCTGATTAATGATGGAGGATATTCCGGTATTGGCTGAACGTGCAACGGCGCGTCGTGTTTCTATGGCCCGCAGCCGTGCATAAGCGGCATGTTGTTTATAACCCGGTGTGTCGCGCCACCAGCCGTCGTTTGTCATGATAAAAACAAGGTTGGCGCCCAACCTGACAAAAGAACTAACATATTCTCCGTACACAGATTCGTAGCAGATGATTGCAGCTACCTGCACCGAATCATCGGGACTGACAAAAGTGGTTGGATGCGGATCGTAACCAAGGCTGTTGCGTGGTCCTCCAAGGTTGATGATGAGATTGTTCAGCCATTTCCAGTTGTCAACGTAAGGAATGGATTCCACGCCGGGCACAAGTTTAGATTTATGATAAAACTGGTGTATGCCGCTGGTATCAATTTGCATGGCGGTGTTGTATTCATCAAACCAAAAATTCTGATGTTGATGTGCAGTGGGAGAAACGTCTTTTTCATCAAAATAAAATTTACGGCTTGTCAGGCCGGTAATGAATTTTGTGCCGGGATATTTTTCATTGAACTGCCGTAAGGCTTTAATGTGGGGATCCTTTTCAATGGTCAGTGAGTCTTCTTCTATATACAGCGGCAGTGCAGTTTCAGGGAAGACAACGTAATCAGTGTTTTTGCTGATGACAGAACCGGTAAGCCTGAGCATATTGTGAAGCTGGTCCATCACCGACCCGGAAAATTTCTGTTTATAGGGGTCAATATTGGGCTGAACTATAACGACTTCCTGTGTTTTCCCTTTCTCTTCATGTTTGTGATACATGATCACCGATATAAAGAGCGGAATGACGATGATGGCAGCCAGCGAAATTATGTGGATGCGCACCGGCCTTTTCCGGGAACCCTGCAGCATAAATTTTCGCCTGAAGATCTCAAAAATTAGCAAGTTGGATATCAGTGCCCAGGCGGTTCCGCCCAGGGTGCCTGTAAACTCATACCATTGTATCCACTGCACGTTGTTGGAAAAACCGTTGCCAAGGTTGAGCCATGGCCAACTGAGTTTTACTTTCATGTAGAAAAACTCAAACGCAAGAAACAATACCACCAGCGCAATGTATGCTTCATTGCGATTCAGGCGGAGTTTGATCTTGTGATACAGAAAAAATAAAACCGTCATAAACAAAGCGTTGAGGCCCAGTGCAAATATGGAACCAGCAGCAGTGGCATAATATATCCAGTACGTTGATATGATATTCCACACGATGAATGCATGGAATGTGTACCCAAATAAACTGTGGCCTGAATGTTTCCTTTGTTGTGTGTATTCTTCGAGAATCAATAAGGGAACAAAAGCAACCAGGAGAACCCATCCCATGTGCCATTGCGTGTAGCCCACACTAAGTAAAAGACCTGACGAAACAGCCATTCCGATACGCGTCCATTTGTTCAAATGCATCATTTTTTTCTGTATTTTTTATTGACCAAATATACACCGAATAAAATCAATCCCATGCCGGCGTATTGAAAAATTGTGAGTTTTTCACCATCAATGGCACCCCAGCCTATGGCTATTATTGGCATCAAATAAGTAACGGATGATGCAAAAAGGGCATTGCTGCGCAAAATCAGGATATTTACTGCCACTACAGCCACAGCCGATCCAAAAAATCCCAGCATGAAGACATACAAAAAATCGTGCCAGGCATTTTCCCTGGCAAATGTTTCCGGCAGGTTGGTGCTGAGGAGGTAGGCAGTTACAACCGGCCCCACCATCAGAAAGGCAAAGGCTGCAATTTGTATCCCGTTGAGGGAGGAAAGCCTGGATTTGACATGATTGATGTTGATGCCATACATGACCGTTGCCAGAACAACATACAGGGCAAACACGTTAATTTTTCCGGTATCAATATTGGTATTGCTTGTGATGACTGCAACGGCTCCGGCCAGACCGATGAAAACCCCTGCTACTTTATACCACGGGATTTTTATGTTGTAAACAAGGGCTCCAATGATCATGGTGAAAAAAGGCGTCATTGAATTTAAAATGCCTGCTATGGATGAATCAATACGGGTTTGAGACAATGTAAACAAAAACGCAGGAATGGCATTGCCGATATAGCCAACAATGACCAGCGAAAAGAAATTCTTTTTTGTGATCTTTTTTATGTGATACAGCGCTACCGGCAATAAACTTACAAAGGCAATGAACATCCTGAATCCGGCAACCTGACCGTATGAAAAGCTTTTCAGTCCGTATTTCATCAGGATGAAACTGCTTCCCCAGATCAGGCTCAGCCCAATTAGAATAAGCCAGTTAATTATTTGTGCCGTTCTTATGTTCACAATGCGGCCAAAATTATGAAAATTTGGTACAATTTTTGGGAAACATTCATAAAATTACATCATTTTATGAAAAATGTTTCATGTGTCATAGTTTTTTTGCTTGCTTCGCTGGTGAACATACAAGCTCAGCAAATGGCAGCTTATAAACCTGCAGATGTAAACCTTGACAGCTTATTTGTTCATTCTGAACAATATGTGATGATGGGGCCTGAGGTGATGGTGTTCCCGGAAATGCATAAAAGATCACGATCAGAACAACGCAAGTTTGACAGGACGACGCGGTATTTTCTGAAAGTATATCCTTACGCACTACTCATCAGTGAAACCATCAACGACATTGATTCTGATCTTGATAAATTTCCGGATGACAAATTGAAACGGCAATACATCCGGTACCGGGAAAAACAATTGCGTGAAGAATATGAAGATGACATCCGCAAACTAACAATTTTACAGGGGGTAATGCTTGTAAGGCTTATTGACAGGGAAACCGGCGATACATCTTATGATATCCTGAAAGAATTCAAAGGAGGGTTTCTTGCAGGACTTTACCAGGGGGTTGCTCGTTTATTTGGCCATAACCTGAAACAGGAGTATGATCCTGAAGGAGAAGACAGGGATATTGAAATCCTGGTACAGTTGTATAAAAACGGGCAGTTGTGATAGTGGTTTATAATAGATCCGTATTTCAGTAAAACAATGAGGATTATTATGGATATTTGATTCCTAAATACCCGCAAAATACAAATCGTATCCGCCTTTACCCTGCGGCCTGTCTGATGAGAAGAGTAGCATGTGACGGTTGTTATCAATGTGTTGCTGAACAATCACCGGGCGGTATTCATTGAATTTGGTATTGATTTTATCTCCAAGATTGACTGGCTGCGACCAGCTTCCATCAACGTATTCTGATAAATACAGGTCATAGCCGCCGTATCCACCTGCCCTGTCAGAAGTAAAAACCAACACATTTTTGAAAACAAAAGGACATTTATCGTTGCCTGATGAAGACAACAGTTCACTTTTTAAAATATCATGCGCTGATGTGTCTGCCATAGCTTCTGACAAAGTGATATCAGGATTAATGGTAGTTGAGTATATATCATAAGTGTCCTGGGATCTGTCTGAGCAAAAATACAGTGTTGAAAAGGCAGTGTCAATGCCTGGGTATGCATCATTGGCGTTGCTGTTTAAAAAGCTTACTTCTATGGGGGCGGAAAATGTTGAGTCTTCTTTGGTATGTGTGTAATAAATATTAAGAACGCCACTTTCACCGGAGGCATATAAAAAATGATGCTCATGTGGGTAAGCGTATTCAGTGTCGTTGCTTGAAGAAAATAGATTGGGCCCAAATTGATTGGCGTCATTGTTAATGATGTCAGGCAGAGCTTTAATGTTGGCATAATGCTCCTCACTGAAATAATGCCATTCATAATCGCTTGTTACACTGAATGACCCATCTGTTTTATCAAATTCCATGCTCATGGGCATATAAATAATGTCAAAATCTCCGCCCTGGCTGTTTCTGTTGCTCGAAAATAACAAGGTATGAAAACTGTGTATTATTGGAGCAGTGGCATTGAAATCATCATATGGGCTGTTAAAATTGCTCATGTTCACAGGCTGTTCTGGTAAAAATCCATTGTTATACTTATAAGGAGAGGGATGATACGGGCATCCTGACAGAATTAACCCCGTTAGAAATATTAGAAATAAAGTTTTTGTTTTCATAATATCCAAGGACATTAATTTACGCTAATGTATGAATGCATTATTACATGCAATAAAAATGCCAGACATCAGTAAGCCTTTATGTGGTTTATTTTTACCTGTGTTTTGATTTAATTTCCTGTTTTTAGGAATTTTTATGAAATTAATCATATTTTTATGGAAAATGAAAACATGATGCATCCATATCATACATTACAAAAATTTCACATTATGAAAAAATCATTCTTATTCATTGCATTACTGACCTGTATATCAATCGGTCAACTGTATTCCCAGGAAAATAAAAACTGGAAACAAGCATGGGAAAAGATTAAATCCCTTGAACAGAAAGGCTTGCCTCAATCCGCTCTGAAAATTGTTGACAGCGTTTATAATGATGCCCTGGAAGCTGAAGCGGATGAACAAATTTTAAAATCAAATATTTACCGAATTAAACTTAGAAATTATTACCAGGAAAATCAGATCATAGAAGCCATTGAAAGCCTTGATATTGACAATAAGGAGTATTCGCCCGAACTGAAAGCATTTACCCATATGCTGGCTGCAAAACTGTATGCCATGTATTATACCCAAAACAGGTATAACATTGACCAGCGTACAAATACAGGCGGTTACAAGGAAGAAGATATTGCCACCTGGACTAAGGCGGATTTTACAAAAACCGTTGATAATCACTTTATCGGTGCCCTCCGGGAAAAAGAAGCGCTTGCAAATGTATCCATCAAAAAATTCCCGGAATTAATTGAACAAAATGATTACAGCTTTGAAATACAACCCAGTTTGTACGATTTTTTCGCGCACGAGATTGTGGATTATTACATTAACCAGCCTTCCCGTTATAATTATTACACAGACGAAAAACCGTATCTGGATAAACCCAATGTGTTTTTGCCTGCCCTGTTGTTTGTTACAACTGATTATACTATAGAGTCAGGAAACGAAGCTGAAAAAGCCATGGCGGTATTGAAAGGGCTTTTAAAATACAGGATGCGTGATGATTTGAGTGTTGCGCGTGTTTATACAGATTTAAGAAGGTTGCAAATTGCACACGATCATTATGCCGGGGGCAATGCAGATGATAACTATTTTAAAGCTTTGTCCGCTTTACACATGCAATTCGAAGATGAACCGGTCATCAGGGACATTGATATTGAGTTGGCAAAGTGGTACGAAAGTACAGCCAACGACATGCAACATTTGCCGGGTGAAACCATTAAAGCCCGGAAGTACAAAAAGGCGGATTCGATTTGTGATATTATCATTGAAAACCATTCAAAATGTGCAGCGGTAAAAGAAGCCCAGTTGTTAAAACGCAGATTGCGTGGAAAATATTTGCATTTCCAGTCTGAGAACACTGTTATCGCAAACGAAGCTTTTCCAATATATGTTGAATACAAAAACATCACACAACCAACCTATTCGGTGGTAAAAATTGACCCCGGTGATTTTAATGAAATTCAACGTAAACACTACGGAACTCAACGCATTGAAAATTTCCTTAAAAAGGGTGATGTCATCAGGAAAAGGAATTTGGAGATGCCGGGCGAAAAGGATTTTGTGAAGCATTCAACCGAATTTGTAAGTGAACCCTTAACCCCCGGCTTTTATCTTTTAATGCTCTCAGTGGATGACCTTTCTGAGGAGGAAGAGAATTACATCGTTTGTAAGGCGGTGTATGTTTCAAATATTGCATGGTTTACCACGCAAAAGTCGCAAACATCAAATATCAACTTGCATGTCAATGAAAGTATATCGGGGAAACCTGTAAAAAATGCCCGGGTAAAAATGTACAAACACATTTATGATTACCGGAAAGGAACTTACATTAAAAAACTGTTGAAAAGCACCAAAACAAATGATAAAGGCATCGCTGAATTTGCTCCCGGCGATGATTATGCCAATTACATTTATGAGATAGAAACAGATGATGAAAAGATTTTCACAGGGGAACAATATTATTACAATTACAACCAGGGAGATGACCGGTGGCGTGAAAAGGTGCATTTTTTCACCGACAGATCTGTGTACAGGCCGGGACAGACAATTCATGTTAAAGGGATATGCCTGCAAAGCAGGGTAAAATCACATAAGTTGCTGAAAAATTATTCCACTACGGTTACCCTGCTGGATGCTAATTACCAGCAAGTTGCTCAGAAACACGTTACAACGAACGAATTTGGCAGTTTCAACATTGAATTTATGTTACCTGAAGGCTTGCTTAATGGCCGGATTACCATAAAATCACCCCATGGATCCACCAACGTTATGCTCGAAGAATACAAACGCCCATCTTTTGAAATAAAACCAGACCCTGCTGATGGCAATTACCTCCTGGGAAACGAAATCTCACTGGGCGGTGTTGCTGAATCATACACAGGGGCTGTGGTTAGTGATGCGGAATATAAATACCGTGTTTTCAGGGAACCGGTGTTTCATAATTATGACAGGTGGTATTACAGTTATCTGCCGCAACAAAGAGAAATGGTATCACACGGTACCGGGAAAACCAACGATAAGGGACAATACAGCATGGATTTTACCCCCAAGGCTCCACCAGCATACCCCAAAGAACCCGACATCAGTTTCCGGTTTACCTTTGAAACAGAAGTGACTGATATAACCGGTGAAACCCAAAGTACACAACAATCGGTTGTGATTGGATACAGAACCCTGAAAATGCAAACCAATATGCTTGATAATGTTGATCTGTCTGCGATTGACAGCATCAATATAAGCACGATGAATCTGAACAATGAAAGCATTGAAACACAGGGGAGCTTAATCCTCTACGAACTTAAACAGCCGGACAAAATATTGAACGACAAACCATGGAATGTCCCTGAATTTCACATGCTAACAGAAGAGGATTGGAAGGAAAAATTGCCGCATTATGCGTATGCAGATGAAAATCAAATTAACAATTATCCTGATAAACATAAAGTAACAAGCATGCCGTTCAACACCGCTGAAAATGAAAAGTATAAATTCCCGGACGTGGATAAAATCAAACCTGGTGTGTATAAAATAGAATTGCATGCCGAGGATGCTTTTGGAATCCCGGTGGTTGAAAAACAATTTGTCCGTATTTATGATAAATCGGCACGAAAAATCAATGTGGTAACACCCTTGAATCTCCAGGCAGATGCATACTCATACAAGGTAGGAGAAACAATGGAAATAGAAGTGGCATCTGCTTTCAAAGAGGCTATGGTTTATCTCATCGTTGAGCATGAAGATGAATTATTGCATGAGGACTGGATCAAACTGAATCAAAGCCGTAAATTGCTTGAATATGAAATCACAGAGAAACTGCGTGGAGGCATTACCATCAATGCCATGCTTGTAAAGAACGGTAAAATGCATCAGAAAACCAGAAACATTACCGTTCCATATTACAATAAGGATTTACATATCGAATACCTGCATTTCAGAGATGAAACATTGCCCGGCAGCGAAGAAGAGATACAAATGAAAATCAGTGGCTGGAACAATGAAGCGGTGGCGGCGGAAGTGTTGGCAACAATGTATGATGCCTCACTGGACGCCTTGTACAATCACAATTTTAATTTCCAGCTTTATTACCCCCTTTATCCAAGTTTTTTTGTCATGTCTGAAGCTTTTCAGGCAGGAAGTGCTAACAATATACTGACCAATATTTCTTCAGGACAACAAATTATTGATTTTGAAACCAAAGAACCTGCCCTTGACTTATTGGGCTTAACCTATCATGGGCACTACAGGCAAACAAGGACGCTTGCGGCAGCGAATGCTACAGGCAAGGGTAAAGCAGCTACCATGGGAGGTGTCATGGAAGACAGTGAAGAGGCTGAATCAATGCCATCTGAACAAAAAAGCGCACAAGCCAAAGACGTCATGGATGAAATTAGCGCAGATTCTTCAGGTGACAGGGATCAGAGCCAAAGCAAAAACGGGAAAGATAAGCCGGTTCAGATCAGAGAGAATTTCAATGAAACGGCCTTTTTCTATCCCGATTTACGCACCGATGAAAATGGAAATGTGAAATTCAGTTTCACTAGCCCTGAAAGCCTGACTAAATGGAAGTTTCTTGCCCTTGCGCATACACAAGACCTTTCTGCCGCTGTGTCTGAAAATGAAATGGTGACGCGTAAAAAACTGATGGTGGTGCCTAACATGCCGCGGTTTTTCCGCGAAGGCGATGAAATGACACTCAATGTGAAAGTTTCAAACCTTACGGATAATGAACTCAATGGGACAGTGGAACTGAGTTTCCTGAATGTGCTCACAGGAAAAGATGTTACCGGTGATATGATTGTTTCTCCTGCAACGGTAGATTTTGCTGCCAGTGGGAATGGCAATACAAGCGTTGGTTTTGACATAGTGTTGCCAGAAGGTGTTGAAGCCGTTGAATATAAACTCATTGCCAGAACAGACAAGTATGGCGACGGCGAACAAAAGATCATTCCCGTGTTGAGCAACCGCATGCTGGTAACCGAATCAATGCCAATGTATGTCAACGGCAACGAAACAAAAACATGGCATTTTGAAAAATTGGAAAAAAGCGCGTCCTCATCAAGCCTCAGGCACCATAAGCTTGCCCTGGAAATGACACCCAGACCGGCATGGTATGCCATTCAGGCGCTTCCTTACCTGATGGAATATCCCTATGAGTGTTCGGAGCAAATATTTAGCCGTTATTATGCCAACAGCATGGCGTCATGGATTGCCAATTCCGATCCCCAGATACAACGCATTTTTGAAGCATGGAAAAACATCCCCGAGTCCAATGCCCTGAAATCAAACCTGGAAAAAAACCAGGACTTGAAAGCCAACATGCTGGAACAAACCCCATGGGTACTACAAGCTAAGGATGAATCTGAACGTAAACGCAGGGTAGGTTTACTTTTCGATATGGAACGAATGTCACGGGAGCAAACATCCGCCCTTGCCAAGTTGAAAAAGAAACAGGTGAGCAGTGGCGGGTGGCCCTGGTTCGAAGGCATGCCTGAAAGCAGGTACATCACCCAGCATATTGTTTCAGGACTCAGTCATCTCAGACACCTGAACGTACTTGAAAACAAACAGCTGGATCAGGTGAATCCCATGATACAAAATGCCATCAGCTACCTTGACAGGGAAATGAAATCGGATTACGACTACCTGAAAAAGCATTTTACCGAAAAACAAATGAAAGAAAAACACATTTCACACATCCATGTACATTACTTGTATGCACGGAGTTTCAGTCACAATAAAGTGCAAATAGCACCCCGCACCGCTGATGCGTATAAATATTATTATGAACAGGCAAAAACATACTGGGTGGAAATGAATTATTACAGCAAAGCCATGATTGCGCTCACCATGTATCGCACAGGTGAACAATCAGTGGCTGAGGATATCATAAAGTCATTGAAAGAATATGCCATTGTGGAAGACGAAATGGGCATGTACTGGAAAAACCCGCGTGGTTACTATTGGTACCAGGCTCCCATTGAAACGCAGGCATTGCTGATAGAGGCTTTTGATGAGATAACGGACGATAATACATCGGTGGAACGTATGAAACAGTGGTTGCTGAATCAGAAACGCACACAGGACTGGAAAACCACAAAAGCCACCGCCGAAGCGATTTATGCCCTTATTCTGACAGGTGAAAACTTGCTTGACCTGGAGTCAAATGTGATTGTGGAAATTGGCGGAAAAGTGTATGATCCCAAAGCGGATGATGCTGTGGACCAGGAAGCCGGCACGGGCTATTTCCGCAAAGACTGGACAGGCAGTGAGGTGAAACCTGCAATGGCTGATGTGAAACTGACAAAAACAGGCGAAGGCATGGCCTGGGGAGCGCTACACTGGCAGTATTTCGAAGATATGGATAAAATTACTTCGCATGAAACGCCGCTGCAGCTTGAGAAAAAACTGTTCAAACGGATTGATACTGATGATGGTCATGAACTTCAGCTCATAGATGAACAGCACAAACTCGAAGTAGGCGACAAGATGGTGGTCAGGATCATCCTGCGCAGCGACCGGGATATGGAATATGTCCACATGAAGGACATGCGGGCATCCAGCCTTGAACCCGTTTCCACCAGGTCAGGATACCGGTACCAGGACGGCCTGGGATACTACCAGTCCATCCGCGATGCTTCGGTTGATTTCTTTTTCAGCCGCCTGCGCAAAGGCACTTACGTGTTTGAATATCCCCTGTATGTCACACATGCAGGTGAATTCTCAAACGGTATCACCAACATTCAGTGCATGTATGCCCCGGAATACAATTCCCATTCCGAAGGCCTGCGCTTGAATGTGGAGTAAATTAGTTCCCATATTTTTAATTTCCCCGGCTTTAATGTGATGTTTTGGCCGGGGAGTGGATTAGTTGCAATACGGCTATACTGTATTATCTTTGCACCATCATGCAAGGATTGCAATCGAATATATACCGCCTGTACCTCATCAAAATAGCCAAGTGGTTTATGATGATTATGCCTGTGATAGTGTTATTTTATCAGGCCAATGGATTGGGGATGCGTGAAGTATTGCTGTTGCAGGCTGTATATTCAATTACCATTGTGATTTTGGAAATCCCATCGGGATATGCAGCCGATACCTGGGGAAGAAAAACAACACTTATTGTTGGTGCTGTTCTTGGCTGTATGGGGTTTGTTGTGTATAGTTTTTCCTATGGATTCTGGGGATTTTTGATCGCTGAAGTGGTGCTGGGAACAGGTCAAAGTTTTATCTCAGGTTCTGATTCAGCCATGCTTTACGATACCTTGTTGAGTGAAAACAAGCAGAGCAAATACCTTAAACTTGAAGGACGCGTATTGTCGCTGGGTAATTTTGCAGAGACACTGGCAGCCATAGCCGGCGGGGCTCTGGCAGATATAAGTTTACGCCTGCCTTTTCAGGCACAGATTGTTGTTGCTGCCATAGCCATTCCTGCAGCCATTACATTGAAAGAACCACCCAGGCATAAAAACTTTCAAAAAGGGAACCTCAAAAAAATCCTGGGCATCGTAAAACACGCTCTCGTCACAAACAAAATACTGAGATACAACATTCTTTTTTCTTCCATTGCCGGTTGTGCCACGCTCACCATGGCTTGGTTCATACAGCCTTACCTGGATACGATCCTGGGTTTTTCCAAAACGCAAATTGGTATTACCTGGGCCATTTTAAACCTTACCGTTGGCCTTACAAGCCTTATTGCTTACCGCATTGAGCAAAGGCTCGGTGACAAAAATACAATTTTTGGTATTATGTTCTTTATCGGTGTGGGGTATGTTTCGCTTGCTGTTTTCAACAATTTATGGGTCATTCCTTTTCTGTTGATGTTTTATTTCACCCGCGGCGTAGCCACCCCGGTTCTCAAAGATTACATCAACCGCCTTACAAAATCGGATCAACGTGCTACCGTGCTTTCTGTAAGAAATTTTGTCATCAGGGTATTTTTTGCTGTTACCGGGCCCTTTCTGGGTTGGTTTGCAGATTTGTATGATCTGCAATCCGCACTGATGTTGTCTGGTATTCTTTTCTTTGTTTTTGGTACTATAAGTGCCATTGTCTATTTATACTGGCATAGAACAATAAAGCAGAAAATATGATTTTTATTTTTCAGGGCAGCATGAAAACCTTACCCGCCTATGAAAATGGTCTCTGCCTGCCTGTCGTATTGCCAGGGACAAGTTTTTAGACTTTTTAAATGTTTTATTATTGCTCGCCACTTAGTAAGGCCTTGATATTTCCCGATACCGACTTCCGACTTCCGACTTCGGTCTTCGGTCTTCGGTCTTCGGTCTTCCGTCTTCAAACTCCTAAGTTTCCATAATAATTTATACCTTGGCACAGTTATTGAAAAAAGTACATAAAATATTTTATTAACCAAAAACAAAAAGTTATGCAAAACAAACAAATTACAATTTTTACGTTGTTAAGTCTTTTTTTATCGGCAATGGTGATCTTTTCTTCATGCAACAAAGATGAAGAAGAAGATGATGATGATGCTGACAACAAAAGTTATGAACTTGTTATCGAAAACGGGGCACAAAACATTGCACCCGGCGAAAGCGTTGCCTACAATGCGGTTGTTGTTGATTCCGATGGCACTGTCAGTGAAGCAACCGACATAACATGGACGATTGCCCCCGATTCTGTGGGCAGCTTTAGCAGTGATGTCTTTACCAGTTCAGCAACAGGGGATGCTAAAATCACAGCTTCAGTCAGCGTTGATGGCAATAGCGTAACATCTTCTGTTCCAATTGGTGTATATCAGCCATCCTTTTTTGCTGTGGCTCCATCAGCCATTTTGTATGAAACAAATCATGATATCCAGTTGAACACTGTCTATTTTGGTGATGCAAATCCGGATTACACATTCACTTCTGATGATGAATCTGTGGCCACGGTAAATTCCACTGGTGTGGTCAGCCTGATTTCGGCCGGCGAATGTGTTATTACCGTTGAAGCCAGCACACAGCCCAACAGGCCTTTTTATGTTCCTGTCATGGTAATTGGCCCGCCAAGCGTGTCTTTACCCATCACCAGGATCGAGCTTAACAAATACGCTACTGATCTCTTTAAAGACGAAACGGAACAACTAACAGCCACGGCATATAACGCCGAAGGAGAAGTCAATGATGTGGACTTTTCCTGGTCATCGGCCAATACAAATATTGCTACCGTTTCATCCTCAGGTGTAATCACCCCTGAACGCACAGGCAAAACCACGGTAAGTGTCAGTGCCAATGGCATCAGAGCTCATTGCGACGTGTTGGTAAATCCCGACACACTTGTTATCGTTGATCCCTTATACAAAGACATGGAGCAAGGAGAAACATTCCAGTTTACTGCCACTGCTTATGAATTGTCACGCTCCGGCCTCGGGCAGACTTATGATATTGACTTCAATTGGTTTATTCCGGATTATGGCCCCGGCTTTGAAATGTTTAACATCGCTACCGTGGATAACAATGGTAACGTAACGGTTAAACAGGATGCCATGATGGGAATGAGTACAATTCTGATAGCGCATGATCCATCCAATGAATACGTAGCAGGTGGTGCCTTGATCATGGTAGATATTGGGATGCCTTATTAATGTTATTGATGATTTAGAAAACATATTAAATTGAGAAAGCCGGATTTTTTACACCGGCTTTTCTTTTTTGTCCAAAAACCTTCATCCATCAGTGAAGCAACTTTATCCGGATTATTGGAGTATTTCCTGTGAGCAGGCATGAAATCATTTATCATTAATCTGAAGGGGATGAGTCTTTTTCAATTCGTCCCCTTTCGATGATGCTGGCATTCAGCTCAAAGCCTAAAATTACTGCAAAGCTCATAATATAAATCCATATCAGCACCACTATGATGGTTCCAATTGATCCATACAGCCTGTTGAATTGACCAAAATTGTTGACGAAAAAGGAAAAACCATAAGATGCAAGTACCATTAATATAGTGGCCAGAGTGGCGCCAGGTGAAATAAACTTGAATCTGCCACGCCTGGCAGGGGCCAGGTAGTAAATAAAGGATGTGCTGAAAAAGAACAAGGCAAGAACAATGATGATCCGGATGCCAAGAAAAACATACCACAGCAATTTAGACCCTTCGAAAAATTTGTCATACAGTGATTCATTAACCGTAAGGAGGGCAATTGTAATCGTAATTAATATAAATTCAATAAAAACCAGAAAAATTGAGATGAGACGACGCATCCACCATTTTCTGTATTCAATGCCATGATACGAGCTGTTGAATGCCCTGATAAGCGAAAGTACACCATTGGAAGCAACAAACAGCGCAAAAAAGAACGTAATTGAAAGCAATGAGCCGCGTTGTTTAGTTATGATGTCCACGATGGTATCTTCCATGCTTTGGTATGCGTTTTCGGGAATAAAATTTTCGAGCAGATTAAGTAATGATTCCTGGAAATTTTCAATCGGAACGTAAGGAATTAAGGTGAAAAGAAAAATTATGCCCGGAAAAATAGACAGGAAAGCATTGTATGCAACACTTGCGGCTCTTTGATTTATGGATCCTTTTTGGACGCCCCGAATAAAAAACACGCCGATATCGAAAATGGGATATTTGTCAAAACCAGGTAACGAAAACTTTTTGGCTTTGTTTTTAATCCATTGTTTTAAATAATGAATCCGGTTCATTCATGCGTTTTCTTTAAGGGAACTACAATTAATTCATTTTTCAAGAAACCTGTTTTGTGTAAAATTTATGTAAACAAGGGCAGAGCCAATCCGATGTCCTGCGCCGTGCTGCGATGTGCTGAGCAAAGTCGAAATGCGGTGTACTGCGCTTGTCGAAGTGTTACTTAAACTCTGTTGTATTTTAGACATAATTATGCAAATGTAATGAATTATATGCAAGGCACAAAGCCATGGCCATTTAGAATAATTCTAACGCAGTCAGGTTGCTTATTACCCTTAAATCAGATTAAACAACATAAAGGCTTATATCCAAACTTTTAATATGATGGGTTAATGATCCCACGGAAATGTAATTTACACCTGTTTCTGCATATTCCCTGAGATTATCTAAAGTAATTCCTCCGGAGCTTTCAAGCTCCACTTTGTTGTTTACCCATTGTACAGCTCTTTTAGTGTCTTCAACCGTAAAATTATCCAGCATTACCCTGTCAACTTTTTCACTGTTGATAACTTGTTCAAGTTCTTCAAAATTGCGCACTTCAATTTCGACGGGAATATCCAGCTTGTTTTCTTTCAGGTATTTTGTTGCCAGGTTTATGGCTTCCTTAATGCCGCCGGCAAAGTCAATGTGGTTGTCTTTGAGCATAATCATATCGTACAAACCAAACCGGTGATTTTTACCACCTCCGATACGAACGGCTTCTTTTTCAAGCATCCGCATTCCTGGTGTAGTTTTCCGGGTGTCAAGCACGCGTGCTTTTGTATCCTGAATGGCATCTGCATATTCTCGTGTTTTTGTGGCAATGCCGCTCATGCGCTGAAGGAAATTCAGAACTGTACGTTCTGCTGTCAGTATGCTGTTTTTATTACCGGTGATGTTTAATATCTCATCTCCAGGGCCTATATTATCCCCGTCAACTAAGAAAGTTTCCAGTTTGAGGTTTTTATCGTATGCTTTAAATACAGCTACTGCAACATCTACACCCGCTAATACACCGGCTTCTTTAACAAATATCCTTGCATTTCCCTTTTCATTGTTTTTAAAACATGCCATTGAGGTGTGATCCCCGTCGCCTAAATCTTCTTTTTTTGCCAATAGGATGATTTCATCCAAATATTCCTTATATGTCATTATTCCTCCTGTATTCTTATTTGATGAATTTGCGCTTTATTGTTTTCAATTTTTACCAGAAAGTGAATCCGGTATTTGCCTTGTGTGGTATTTAATGTGCCGATGGCATATTTGGCGTTTTCACTTCCACCCTGGTGTAATACATTGAATTTTTCAGGCCTGTTGTTGTTGAAAAATTGTTTAAGAATCTGTGTCGCCTGCCTTTTGCTGTAAATGCCTTCTTTATCCGCAAGGATCAATTCAATCGATTCACTGAAATAATTGCTTAATGCCTCAACATCACCGGTTTCTATTGACTTAAATATGTTAACAGGTATATCACCATCTGTTTTGGAATTTACAGATAATGACACTGCCATTAAAGTAAAAATCAGGATTATATATTTTATCCGGGTCATTCTTTCTTTTAAATATTGATCATTAAACTTCTGCAAAAATTAAACCAAATAATTTTGATATTATCCACAAACTTACAGAAATTTATTCAACCTGCAATGGTTTCTTTTCGTAGTGTTTCTTGGTTTATGTTGTGTTTGGCTTATTGCTGGCTGATTAATAAGGTATTGAGGGTGATATTGATATTTATGTTCCCTGGCACTAAAAAAACCATACCAGCAAAATTTTGCCGATATTTTGAATTTTTGTTTTTTGCAGAATGAGATTAACAGTCTCCAAATTGCGTATCTACCCTGTGTTGCCAGATAAGCTTAAGCTGTCCGCCTTAAGGCATACATGGACAGGTTTTTGGGCTTTGCACGTAGATATTGCGAATTTAAAGAATTACTCCAATCTGTGTAAACAGTTTGTTTATGACCTATGACAAATGATATCCGGTTGCTTTCATTTCACGGCAGCGAAAATATTGATATGAGCTGTGGTCAAAGGGATAATCCCAACAACCATACCTTAGCAAACGAGTACCACCAAAACCAATCTTAAATTGGAATAGTCCATACATGGGATGCGAGAGATTACTGGTAGGGGACACGCCAAACATATCATAATATTTACATCCCATTTGTTTTGATCTGCAGATAGCTTCCCATTGCAGCGCATAGGTTGGCATCATGTTCCGTTTATGCGAAGCTGATGCACCGTAAAGGTATGTGGCTTGTGAACCGGAAAACCCCAGCCACATGGCAGCCAGTGGTTCATGGTTATGTTCGGCAATGAGCAGGCTGGATCCTGCATTTGAATTTTTGGTGTTGTTGTTGGCATAAAGTATGGATTCAAAAGAGGAAAGGGAGTGACAAAAAAACCGGTTTCTTTTAGCCGTTTGCCTGTAGAGATGATGCCATTTGCCCAACTCATTGGCGCCGGCTTCCCTGACATTGATGTTTCGGCGGTTGGAAAGGCGTATGTTATACCGGGTTTTTGGCTTCATGTTATACAATAACTGATGTTTTGTATTTTTTAAGTTAAGATATACCGTGCTCGATGGCAATACATCGCTTGGGGCTTTATATAAATTGTGATGTTCGGTACAAAAATTCATCCGGAGTTCCTGTGTTTGTTCTCCGGGAATACCTTCCCATTCACGAAGGTTGTTGTATCTGTTTTCGTCGTTAATCCAAGGGGCTTCCCATTTAAGGTCAAAACGTATCAGGGTACAATTATCCGGAAGGTATGGTTTTATTTTTACGGCTAAATTTTCCAGAAAAATACCTTTCTCATCGCCCCGCGGTTCTATTTCTGGCCCGTACGGAATATATGCCATGCAATTGCCTTCTTTTTCGTGCCTTAGAATCACAAGCAGGTCATCATGATGGTACCCGGAGTGTTTTTGGTTTAATGATATGCGAAACGATTTGACATAATACCCCTGATGGTATTTCATGGGAGCCCACCAGTTGGTTTGCTGCAGAATCCCATCGGATTTTATCTGAGCTGCCTCTTTTGGTTTTACAGATATTTCCATAAATACTGAAATTTGTGTGCAAATTTTTAAATTTATAGATGGTTAACAAAAGAAAAAGATTTTGATTTTGTTAACGAAGAAACCAAGGCAACGAAATCTTAAAAAATATTGTCTGTGTAATAAAATGAATTGTTAAGGCCGTAAAACGAATAATAAAACAACAAATTATGAAATATTTTAATTAAAATTTTTTTATTTGTTAAAATTTTTATAATTTTATAAAATATAATGTATATGTATGTTTATTGTGGAGAAGAGTTTTTGTTATGGCTTTTAAATACAGGTGAAAACAGGTAAAAAGTAACGAAAAAACCGAAAAAATAATTAATTTTTACTAATGAAAAAAGAAATTATTCAAAAAATTATTGTTTTTTTAATAAGCATAGCTGTGGTATGTTCTTTAGGATATGCCCAGTCTGAAGATAAATATACCACTGATAAAAGACAATGGAAGAAGTTTGATGAGCAAAATGGTGTTTTGTTTTCACGTAAGGTTATAGAATACCATGATGATGTAAACGATCAACATAAAGAATATTATTTAGTCAGGGTAACGAATACCACCGAAGCGGATATGCAAATTCACGCCAAAAAAACAATATGGTATGATGGCAAATGTTTCAATTGTGATTCGGATGATGATGAATACATGTTA
>CAZGPW010000204.1:0-1848 GCA_964527535.1 uncultured Bacteroidales bacterium | reverse complement strand
TGTTTGAATATTGATGCTTGAATATTGGATATTGTTTGTTTTTTGGTATTTGTATTTTGGAATTTCTTTGCATTTTGGTGCTTGTATAAGAAGGGGGGGGGTGGTATAATTTCCATTAAAATGATAACATTTTATTTGGAATTTCGAAACTTTTTGCTTATTTTAGCCATATTGATATAAAGAATGGAAGATGGAAAATGAGGGCGGATTGTGAACTTTAAAAAATTGGGATATGAGAAAAGCAATACTATTTACATCCATAATACTGCTGGCCACAACAGCTTTTGCCCAGCATGAAACACCTGACTGCAACCAAAACAAAAACAGCAAAGAAGTATTGCCGGTGACAATATTTTATTATCATGATGAATTTGAAGAGTCATATTATTACGATGAGTATTTGGGTTATAATTACGATACTACCGGGATATTGAATTACAATGTTCTTGGTTTGGACAGTATATGGATGGCCGGCATTCCAAACAAATCAGTATGGGATACAAGCTATTTGCACGAACAAAGTCGCCCGAAAGCTTTGTTAACTGACACAGTTAACCCTTATCCGCCAAACAACCATTCGGTAATGGAAATTAATGTAGAGAAACCGGCCTGGACAGCCATGTATAATTATTGTTGGAGTAGATTTATATTATATTTTAGTTTTGCCTGTGATACGGATACATTAAAGGACGGCATGTATATTGAAATTTCTTTTGACGGCGGACAAAGTTTTGTGAATGCCATGAATCCCGAAGCTATTCTCAATGCAAATAAGGGGCCTGATAATATCGATAATTTTTCTGTTTCGCAAATGAGCATTATAGGGGATAGCGTTTTGGGTTATTCCGGTAAAATTATTAATGATGTATATGAACCAGGAGGGAATTATCCATATATGGAAAGTTTTAGCCTTGAATTATGGTGGGATGATATTCATGGTTATGATGTAACAGAGGCTGTTATACGCATGCATTTTGTTTCAGACAGCATTGATAATTCCCGACAAGGAATAATGATGGATTATTTATACGTTTTAGTTGAAGAATGGTGTCATTACATTGGTATAGAAAATAAAGAATCAGACACAAACAAACCTTTTTTATATCCAAATCCATTGACAAGAGAATCAAAAATACAGTACAATAATAATAGTAATAAATTAGCCAAGCTGAATATTTATAATTCCACAGGAGCATTAATTCATAAAACTCAAACTTACAATGACCATTTTATGATTGGAAATAAAAATTTTAAATCAGGAATATATTTTTATCAACTTATTGTTGGTGATGCAAATTATACAGGCAAATTCATTGTGAAATAACCAAAACCAAATAATTATGAAACGTATTTTAATGGCATTGCTTGCAGTTACCACAATTTACACTGCAAACGCACAAGTAAGCTTGTCACAATTAGACAACCTTAACTATTTTGAACAAATTGAATTGATTGAAGGCACTGAAAAATCCTATGATAATTTCGCAACAGAGAACAGTTCAGATTTTATAAAAACCTTAAAAAATGTAATTAAAAACCCTGAAAGTGTACCTGAATCAGAGTCAGATAGCATTTCAACCCGGTCTAATGGGAAAGACTATATCATCATTACGCATTCCGATTATGATAATGAAGCCGCTGAATTGGCTAAATGGAAACAGCAACTGGGTTACAGTGTAGAAATTGTATCTGACAACAATTGGACTACTTCAGAAATAAAAAATGAAATACACACAAGATACCATAATTGGACAGCCTGAATAACCCCGGCACAGAACCCGGCGAAGACACAACCCCTTCACCCAACCTCACCATCATACCAAATCCCAACCAAGGCAATTTCACCGT
>CAZGPW010000203.1:0-15859 GCA_964527535.1 uncultured Bacteroidales bacterium | reverse complement strand
TGTTTGAATATTGATGCTTGAATATTGGATATTGTTTGTTTTTTGGTATTTGTATTTTGGAATTTCTTTGCATTTTGGTGCTTGTATAAGAAGGGGGGGTGGTATAATTTCCATTAAAATGATAACATTTTATTTGGATTCTTGAAACTTTTTGCTTATTTTAGGCGTATTGATATAGAGAATGGAAGATGGAAAATGAGGGCGGTTGGGAACTTTAAAAAAAATTGGTTATGAGAAACTTTAAATTGAATATATCATTAACATTTGTGTTAATTGCCTTTACTTCAATTAACATTTATTCCCAGGAAGAAGCTTTTTATGACCTTTACGCAGAAGAAGGAACTGAATGGAGCATAGGTATTTTTGAATCTTTAGAAGCAAGTTTGCAAAATGTAAATTTTTTAAGGCTTTCCGGAGAAGAAACAATCAATGATACCACTTATCATAAACTTATTCAGATAGATGGTTTTGGCGGTGAATATATTGATGACCATGCTTATTTACGGATGGACGAAGACAGTGTCTTATATTTCAGGGATATGGATGGTGATGAAGAAATGATATTTGATTACTCGTTGGAAACAGGTGATACGGTAAGATACTTTGATTTTTGGATTCATGGGGGAGACATAACAGATGAGGGAGTTATTGAACCTTTTGCATTTGTTTTGGATTCCATCTACAACATACAATTGTTTAACGGAGAGGATAAAAAAGTGTGGGAATTAGTTGTTGGTAGATACATTCAAGGCATAGGATCAGATACGTGGATGTGGGATTATTTTAAAAATCATGTTGATTTTGTGGGATATTTTACAGAAATACTTTGTGTTTATCATGATGGAGAACAACTTTATCAAAATCCGGAATATGATTTTTGTACAGATACAAAAGAAGCTTTTTATGACCTTTATGCACAAAATGGTACCGAATGGAGCATTGGCATGAGAAGTTCTGTATCACCGCCATGGAGTGTTGAAGAAATATATTATTTAAAATTGTGGGGTTATGAAGTAATTAATAATAATACTTATTATAAGCTTATTGAAACAGATGGTTTTGGCGGCGTTAAGATTGATGATTATGCTTATTTAAGATTGGATGAAGACAGTGTTTTATATCTAAGAGATAACGATGGCAATGAAGAGAAAATATTTGATTATTCTCTTGAAGTGGGAGATACGGTAAGATACTTTGATTTTTCTGTGCATGCCGGAGATATTATGTACTGGGATGAAATAGAGATGAATGACAGTACATTATGTGTTTTACAGGATGTGTCATATATGTCATTAAATGGAGAGGATAAAAAAGTTTGGGAAGTAACAGGTGGAAGGTGGGTACAAAGCATTGGCTCAGATACATGGATGTGGGACATTTATCAAACGCTGGTTGGTTATTCTACAGATTTACTTTGTGTTTTTTTAAATGGCGTGGAGATATATCATAATCCTGATTTTGAGTATTGTGACAGCACAACAAATATGAATTTTATTGATAAAAAAAATGGAATAAGGATATACCCCAATCCTGCCTATTCTTACATAATACTAGAAGTGAACAATTCAGATTTTGTTGGAAAGTCCTTTACCATATATAATTCAATTGGGATGGAGGTAAAAAAAGGGCGCATCAATTCCAATAAAAATAAAATTGATATGACCGGAGTACAAAAAGGAATTTACTTTCTGAAAATCAATAATGAAGTACATAAAATTGTTAAAAAATAGCATGATGAGAAGATCACTTATCTTTTTAATATTGGCTTTCCTGTATAGTACAGGAAATTGCCAATCCTATGAAACAATTGTGGATACGACTAAACAATGGTCTGTTGTTACAGAATGCTATTCTGACGAAAACTATCCGGAAATACTTTCTATTTCAACAAATGGTTATAGATTTAGGGGTGACACGATAATTGATAGTATGCATTATTCATTTCTTGAAGTATGTGTAAATGATTCATTATTTGAAAATTGGGGCAAAACTTCTTTTTTATTTAGAGATGATTCTGTTGGTAGAGTTTATATTCATGATTACAATCAGGAAATATTGTTATACGATTATAATGTTGAAGCTGGGGATACAATTTGGATTCCAAATGTATTTAATTTCTCAGATTCAGTTTGTTGGGAAATTATAGATAGTGTTGGAATAGAAGTAATTGCAGGTAAAGAACGCAAGGTCGTTTATTGGTGGGGAGGTGTTTTATATGCCAAAGGATTTGGTAGTTATAAAGGACCTTTCGGTTTAACATATCATTGTATGGTTGGTAATGTTGGTAAATACGTTTCCTGTTTTTATCAGAACGACACATTGCTTTATCAAAAAGGAGAAAATTGTTATGTGCATTATAACCATAACAGCATAAATGAGACAAAACAAGTTAAAACAAAAATATACCCCAATCCTGCCAATTCTTACATAATACTAGAAGTGAACAATCCAGATTTTGTTGGAAAGCCCTTTACCATATATAATTCAATTGGAATGGAGGTAAAAAAAGGGCGCATCAATTCCAATAAAAATAAAATTGATATGACCGGAGTACAAAAAGGAATTTACTTTCTGAAAATAAATAATGAAGTACATAAAATTGTTAAAAAATAGCATGATGAGAAAATTTGTTATAGTCTTATTGTTTGCAATAACCATAAATTCCTATTCTCAAGTAGAAACTTTTTATACCCTTTTTGCTGAAGAGGGTACAGAATGGAGTATTGGTGTTTTTTCAGAGTCTAATCCATTACCTTATGATATGGTTTATTTGAAGTTATCAGGTGATACAACGATTAATGATACGATTTATCATTGCATTAGAAAGCTGGATGGTATTCATGGTCAAATCATTGGAAGTGCAGGGTTTGTGCGCTTAACAGAGGACAGTCTTTTGTTTTACAGATGCACAGAGGAGAATGAAGGATATTTTTCTGATAAAAATGAAGGACTTATTTTTGATTATAAACTAAACCTGAATGATACAATATCTCTTAATCCAGTAATAAGTGGAAACATTTTACCTCTATCTGAATGTGAACCAGGAACTCAACCAGCAAGCATAATCGATACATGTTATAAAAATATAAATGGCATTATGAAAAAAAGTTATTTTATTAGTAATGGTGCCTACCCTCAATGGGGAACATGGTGGACAGAAGGTTTAGGTTCTCATTCAGGGATGTGGACAATTCATTTAAATTTGTCAGGATGGACAGGTGGTTCACAACAATTGTTTTGCGCATGGTTAAACGGCGTAAAGATATATGACAACCCTGATTATGGTTATTGTGAATACACAAATATGTCAGAAAACAAATCAAAAGATTTTTCAATTTTTCCTAGCCCTTGTTCTGAAAAATTCCATTTAAGTATAAGTAAATCAGATGTAGGTAAAAGGATGGTGATTTATACCGTTTTTGGCGAGATAGTTTTAGATAAGCGAATTAAAAATAAAGAAATGGAAATCAGCGTAGGACATTTGAAACCTGGCATATATACCGTTAATATAGAAAACAAAATTATTGAAAAATTAATAATATATTGATTATGAAAAAGATAATACTTTTGTTGTTTTACTTATCAACTTATTCTTTAGCCTTTACTCAGGAATTTGCGGATACTTCAAAAAGGGGTAGTACGATTGATGACTATGAGTATTTGCTATCAGAAGGAGAAAGTAATCCGGAAACGTATTACACCAAAATCGGTAGTGACACAGTAATTGAAGAACATAATTACCAGAAAATATTGGTTTCGCACGATTTTGAATTAATAAACTGGGAATTACATGGTTTTATAAGAGAAGATACAACAGATAAGAGAACATATTTTAGAAATTTGAATAATGAGGAGGGGTGTGTTTATGATTTTTCCGTAAATCCTGGTGATACATTATCACATTTATACAATCCATTGAGAGATTATCTTTTTTATGATGATTTTGATTTGATTGTTGACAGTATATATTTTATGACGGTTAATGACAGTATTTACCGGGCAATGGACTTGATGCAACCCGGTTATCCGGGAACAAAAGAAAGAATAATTGAAGGTATGGGAAGTGAATGTGGAATTTTAGAGGTCGGCCATGCTTTTTCTGGTATAGTCGGTTGGAGTTTACATGTATTATGTTATTGGGAAAATGATTCTTTATTATATCACTATCCAGAATATGATTTTTGCTTTTTTGATGATACCACAAATAATATTGATAAAACTAAAGATAATAATGTAACAAAAGTGTATCCAAATCCAACACATAAGGAAATAAAAATTGATAATGATAATTTGTATGAAGTATCGTTAATTCAAATTTATAATTGTTTGGGAAATTTGGTGTTAACAACAAAAGAAAGAACAATTGACCTTTTACAACATAATTTAAAAAGGGGGATATATTATATTAAGATAACTGACAATCAAAAGAAATATATTGTTGAAAAAATTGTCTTATTATGAAAAACAAAAAATCTCAGTAACTTAACCATCATCTTAGTCTTGAGATGATACTCCAAAACGGCACCGTGCTTGACAGTGAAAACATGATTGTGGAGTGAAGAATGTAGGTGGATTAACCCACTTTATTATGCTTTATATAATTTTTTAACCGGAAGTTTTCCCCGTCAAATTCCCCATAAGTGAAATTATCCAGCCAGTCGCCGAGGTTAATAAAAGTGGTATTTTCATCAAGCTGGTGCACAATGGGAATGTGCCGGTGGCCAAACACAAAATAATCAATGTCTTTTTCTTTCATCACATCGCGGGCGTGCTTAACAAGCCATTCATCTTCGTAATCAATGTCATTGGGGTATATGTGATTACCACGGCTGTACCGGCTCCATTTATTGGCAAGTGCCACAGCAAAATTGGGATGAATGCGCGAAAAACACCATTGCAAAACACGGCTGGTAAATATCCTTTTCAGAAAATTGTACTTTTTGTCGTAAGGGCCCAGTCCATCGCCATGCGCAATGTAAAAGCGGTTGCCGTTAAAATCCGTTTCCAGCACCTTATGGATCACCTGCATTCCTGTCTCCTGCTGTAAGTAGCCAAACACCCAAATATCATGGTTGCCTGTGAAAAAATACACCGGCAAACCGTTGTCTGTCAGTTTCGAGATTGCCCCGAAAAGCCTTGTAAATCCCCGGGGCACAACGTGTTTGTATTCATACCAGAAATCAAAAATATCGCCCACAAAATATATGGCTTCCGCATCGGCCGATTTTTCTTCAAGCCACTGTACAAGCAGCTTTTCCCTTTTCAGGCTGGATGCATAATCCGGACTGCCGAGGTGAGCGTCCGATACAAAATATATTTTCTTGTTTGCTTTCAATACAACAAATGCGTTTTAAATCTGTAATCAAATGGATTCATCCGGTTCAAAGATAATCTAAATCGAATGGTTTGCCAGAAATTTTCCGAATATAATCCTTCATTGATGTTTTTGATGACCTCTGAATACAACACCGGAACATATATTTCAATGGCATCCTTTATGATATTGATTTGCACACCAACTTCATACAAAACCTGCGTGTCCTCGAAATAAGTGCTTTCATACAATGTCGGTATAGAAGCAGCATTGGCATAAATATTCAGCGGTTTCAGCGGCGTGGATGAGCTTACATTAAGGCTGATCATCCATGTGTCGGATTGCAATGGGGTGTATATGGCAAATCCCCCTTCATCAGGGATAAACTGATGCGCAGAGAATACCTCAGGTTGATTTGCTGTCACTGAACGGTTCAATGCATTCATGTTGAACAGGTAATCGGTGTGTGTGCTTGTCCCTGCCAGCCTGAAATTGACATTGTTGGGATGATTTTCAAAATCATAATATCCCAGCACACCGCCAAACAAACGAATGTCAAGCCCTGCATGTTGGGTGTAATTCAACCGGTAATCCATATCTGCATGCCATTTTACATAGGCTGCCCCGTGTTCAACCGTGGTGGAAAACCGGTACGGATTAACAGGCCGGTGGTTTTCCACATCGAAACTTAACTGCTGATAATGCTTTGGCGCTGTGTTGTCACTACTGGTGGTGATGAAACTGAAATCCAGCGTTGCGTTGATGTTGGTGTTGTCAGGTAAAAAATCCAGCCCTGCCTGTGCCTGCATTTTCTGATAACGGGTATCCGCATCCAGTGAAAACTGTTTCCCTTTTAATCCCAGCCTCCATGATTTTAACCTGTGGTTTTGAAGGTTCTGACGCCACATGATGTTGCCAACGCCGGTAAAGTGTTTTGTTTTTAACCCGAACATGGGCAATAGTTGATATTCAAATTGTTTTACCGGGATGAAATTGTTGTACAGCAACAACCCCGGCATAAACCCGTCCAGTCCATTGAAAACCGGAACAGGCAGGTAATACAGTTCATTTTTCCTGAAATCATCAATGCCCCCGAAAAACTTAAGCGATATTGGGTTCATGCGCGGGAAGAGCTTATCGCAATAAACATCGTTGCTGCGGTTGAATTCCAGCATCGCAAAATCCGGATCTATGCTGATGCACTTCTTATCCGAATGGTATGGAAATGTTTTTATGCCATGAAATCCATGTTTCCTGCTGACACTGTCCGGCGTGCCGAAAAATACGGGGGCGTCAATTTCTCCTTTGTTTTCAATGCAAATGCTGTCTGTTGTGCGTTTTTTTATCCGGTAATCAACGTCATCAGTGCTTTCAATCAAGCCCTCAAAAAACCAGGACAAATCCTCTCCGGTGGCCTGTTCAAGATGATGCCTCAAATCTTCCGGGCCGGGATGCTTGTACTCCCATGTATCATAAAATGCATGCATAATGTCACGAAATTCATCCTCTCCCAGCCAGGCTTGCAGGTAATAAAAAGCGGAAACGGTTTTGTTGTAAAGAACGCTCATGTAATTTTCAGGAAAATACTCATCCGAACCAAGATTGGCCGGCTGGTCTATCCCCAGGCTGCGGGTGATTTTATACACCAACTCGGGCGTTAAATGCCTGCCGTTTTTGGTGTATGCATTTTCTACTGCCCCCATCAACGGTAAACTTTTATGCCCGGGATGATATTTTTCCATGTACAGGTTTTCATAAAAAGAATTCAATCCTTCGTCCAGCCACGGATATCGCCGTTCATCAAACCCCAGGCTTCCGTAAAACCAGTTGTGGCCCACTTCGTGCATGACAATCCTTTCGAGCTCTATGCCACCACCGGGCATGGCAATGAGCGTGACGCCCGGATATTCCATGCCACCACCGGCACCTGCTTCTCCCTGAACGGCAATGTATGAGCTATACGGGGAACCTCCCGTCTGTGATGAATAAAAATCCAGGCTGCGGGAAATGTATCCGGGAACACGATTCCAGCTTTTATCGTGGCCAGGCAGATAAAATGCAAAAATATCCGTGCTGTCTTTCCACAGCTGATGCCTGACATTAAACCGCTTGTCGGCAAACCAGGCAAAATCATGCATGTTTTCACCTTTATAAACAATGGTTTTCCGGGTTGTATCTGAAGGAAAATGCGTTGAATCACCAGGAATATCCTGCAGGTTTAGCAACCATTCCCGTTCTGTTTTTGTGGCCAGCCTCCCGCTTGCAGCCACACGGTAATTTGCCGGCACATTAATTTCAACGGTATAATCGCCGAATTCAGAATAATATTCACCCATGTGCAGATAGGGCATGGGATGCCAGCCATTTTTATCATAGACTGCTGGTTTAGGATACCACTGAGTAATGTAATAGGCCTGACCAACATGGCCCAGCCTCGAAAATACCTCCGGAATCTTGACGTAAAACCCGGTTTCAATGATGATGCTTTCCCCGGGATGCAGCGGTTTGTTGAGTTCCAGTCCGGCGATATCCATATCCTTCTCACCAAAACTGATGCCGGCAGGATTGATTTCCAGGGGCGTGGCTTCACCGTTGACCGTAAAAAACATACTGTCAATGTAGCCCTTTTCCTGCCCGGATGAAAAATAGAAGGACGCATCGCCCAGCCTTAGCATTTGTTTGGCAAAAGCGGTGTTTTGATTCCGGTATGCATTGGGATACAAATGAAACATAATCCGGTTCAACGTATCGGGAGCATGATTGATGTATTCCATCCTGATGTTCCCGTTCAGGCTGTGGGCAGTATCATTGAGTGAAGCGGAAATATGATAATTGATTTCCTGTTGAAAATATGCCGTATCCTGTTGTGATTTTGCTTGTTGGAAACAAAAGCAACTTAACAGAATCAGGAAACTAATGCCCGAATATGTCTTCCAGTTTTTTTCCAAGTGCCGGTCCTCTCAAATTGGTTGCTATTATTTCGCCTTCCGGATTCAGCAGGAAACTTGCCGGGATACCGCGTACATTATATTGTGCAGCCGCTTCACTGTTCCAGTACTTTAAATCACTGACGTGGTGCCATTGCGACAATTTGTCTTTTTCAATGGCGTTTACCCAGCTTTCTTTGTTTTTATCCAGCGACACCTGGAAGATAGTAAAATTATCGGATTTATATTTGTTGTACGTTGAAACCAAATTGGGATTTTCCATCCGGCATGGACGGCACCATCCTGCCCAGAAATCAAGCAACACATATTGCCCCCTTAAATCATACAGGCTCTTGGTTTCGCCTTCAGGGGTTTTCAGTGTAATATTGGGGGCTACATCACCCACATCATAGTTGCCTTTTTTAGTTTGTTTTTGTTCCGATTGCATGCGCATCTTGTTGATGTCAGATTTCAGGCTTTTTGTGTATGCTACATCGGGATTGTATTCCTGCATGTTTTTTAAGACAAGGTCAAAAGTCTCTTCATCTTCGGGAAATGAGAAAATCATATTCTGACCGAGCTGCTGAAACAGGGCAAGGTAAATAAACAGGGATTCCTTGTTTTCTTCGATCATAGTGTTTAACCGTGCTTTGCTGTTATTCATAATGGCTTCAGCTTCCTTGTTGATACGGGTTAAAATTTGCTGTTGCTCAGCTTTGCTTTTATCTTTGGCTGCCCTGTATTCATCGCCAAGGGCCTGAAGTTGCTCTGCTGACCGAGTCAGTAACTGATGCATTTCCATGGCGAGTTTGCTTTCTTCCGACCCTGTGAGGCTGTAGTGTTTTGTAATGGGCTTTTTGTCTGCCTTAAGTGTAATGGTTTCCCCGGGATGGGCAATCAGAAAAATTCCTTGCTCTCCGGTTCTTATTCTGTAAATATCAACCTTTTCCGGCTTGTGTGAAAAAGTAAATGTCCCGGATTCATCTAAACTAGTGGAATCCAGCCTGATGAGCTTGTCGGGGCTCAGTTTCTCAAAATAAATGGTTGTGCCTGCGGCGGGGGTAAAAGTCCCCTTTACGGTAAGCGTGCTGTCGTTGGCTTCTGTGTCGCTTTTTGTTTCCTCATTGGTTTTGCTGTTACTGCATGTGGTTAGAAACAGAACGCTGAAAATGGATAGAATCAGAATTTTTTTCATAATTTTCATCAATTTTTAATTTACTAAATTTAACGTACAATTACCATAACTATTTTATGCCAATTTTGTTTAAAGATACAGATTAACCTTAATTTCGCAAATGGTTTTTTGATGATTATGTCACATCATTCCTGAGGGAAATGAAACATACGCCGGAAATTACCTGTTTTTTCTTTATCCTGTTTAATGGTTTTCTGTAGTTCATAAGTGCCTCCTTTGTTGTTACTGACCTTTAAAGCCTGCCCATTTATGTTTTTTCCTGCAAAAACTTACCACGTTTTCTGCTTTATAGACAGGCCCATGTGTGCATGCAAGCGTATTCAGGAATTCTTATTTACAATTTAAGGACAATGATTGGGTATAGTGTTTTTCAGCAAACCCTGCTTATACATTTTCAGGATAACATTTGACAATGCATAAACCATGGTTTTTTATCAACATGCTTGTAAAAGTTAATAATTTATCGGTATTTTTGTTAAAACTTAAAGTAAGGCTTTGCCATAAAAATAAGAATATTAAACCTTAACAGATATGACTTTTACAACCGTACTTCTTGGCATCATTGGCGCACCGGAGATTATCATTGTCGCCATTATTATTCTTGTACTTTTTGGAGGCAGAAAAATTCCTGAGCTAATGCGCGGTTTGGGTAAAGGGGTGAAGGAATTTAAAGACGCCAGTAAAGATACCCGTGATACAATGAATAAAGAAAAAAATGACCTGGAAAACTCCATTAACAACGACGAAGATGATCAGGAGAAAAACAAGAAAAACAAAGAATAGTGAGGGATTCCTTTGCATTGAAAAACGCTAAGTAAAAATAATGCCTGGTTTGTTTTCCAAAAAAAAATCCAATCCGGATGAGATGTCTTTTTTTGAACATTTGGAGGATCTGCGGTTTACGATTATCCGCTCCATTGTGGGCATCATGGTTTTTGCCATTCTGGCGTTTCTGTTAAAAGAGTTTATTTTCAACACCATTATTCTGGGGCCGCAGAAAGCCGGTTTTATATCCAACCGTTTTCTTTGCAGATTAGGGACACTTATCGGGTCTGATGCAATTTGCATCAACCAAAACAGTATTAAACTCATCAACATTGAAATGGCCGGACAATTCAAAGCCCATCTGGTGATCTCCATTATTTCAGGGATTGTGTTGGGAATGCCGGTAGTGTTAAGGGAAATATGGACGTTTGTGAAACCGGCATTAAATCCCGGCGAACAACGGGGGTATTACTTTTCATTGTTCATGTCTTCCATCCTGTTTTTTATTGGTGTTGCATTCGGTTATTTTATACTTTGCCCTGTTACCATAGATTTTCTGAGTACCTATGTGCTTGACAGCTCCATTGAAAACCAAATCCGTTTAGGGTCTTACGTTCGCATTGTCAGCCTGTTGTGTCTGGCTACAGGGATGGTATTTGAAATGCCGCTGATTGTTATTTTCCTTACGGCAAACGGGATAGTGACAACCGATTTACTCAGGAAATACCGGAAACATGTCATTATCGTTTTCCTGGTAATTTCAGCAATTATAACACCACCTGATGTCATTAGCCAGTTTTTGGTGGCCATTCCCATGTATTTGCTTTACGAGGTCTCTATACGCATTGCCAGATTAATGGAGCGAAAACTCGAAAAAACCATGGCCATATAAAACGAACATGAGAAAAGCATACCAGCCGATTTGCTTAAGATTTTATTTGATTATCAGGGCGCCCGGGCGGCCTTCGCCTGCTATCTCTGTGCTGTTCTGTGAGTGCTGCCATGCTGTGAGCAAGAGCTTCCCGTCTCCACTCTGTTTCGCCGGGCACAGCCTTCGGTCGCTTTGCTCACAGCGCAGCACTAACACATCACAGCACAGAGGATATTCGGCTACGTCCTGGCGCAGAAATGTACCCATTAACCAAATTAATGTAAACACAATCTTTCAAAATGATTAATTGAGATGTTTGAAATTATTATATGCAGCCGTTGGGTTATTCTGTAAAGGCTCTTGAGCAACCGCTTAACCATGTCATTCAGGTTGGGGTTAAGCTTGCCGGATTATTGTGTTTTACTGTTTTTAACCCTTGTTATTCCAAAAGCATATCCGGTAAACAGCAGGGCCATTATTACTTGCATATAAACTGGTATGCCCACCAATCCTGTGGAAAGAATGGCTGTATTTATGAGTACAAGTTTTATAAGATAATAGAATACTTTACTTCCGATAACACTGGTAAGTACCGCAGCAGGAACAGATTTTATTTTATTTACCAGAAAGAAATACAAGAAAACGTTTAATGTAAGTTCTGCTGTAATGAGGAGCATTTTTGGCAAAACAGGATGACCTGACAGCAGGAAGGAAAACAGGGGAAGCGTCAGGGCTATGATGTATGCATTTGATTTTGTTGTGTGCAACAGCACCAAAATGAGCGCTATACGCATAGGGTCAATGTAATAAACCGGCAGCATCAGCATATGGGAAATGGCAGGTACAAGGAAAATAAAAAGAAATACAGATACATTAAAGATTAAGGCTTTAATTGTTTTCCGGGACTTCAGGTTAATTGACAGTGTGTTAATCATAATGTGTTAATCTTTGTTTTAATGAATGCTTTTTTTAATAAAATCCGTGTCCAAACAGACATTTGACATTTTTTTACAAGCACTATAATTAATCGCTCAACCACAGCAACCTGCAATTAGTACAATACAAATATAATGTTTTTTTTAATACGTTAAACCTGCAGGGAAATTATTTAGTGCTTGTCTATAAAGTCGAATATTTATCTATAATTGAATAATTAGAACTGAATATACCGAAGTCCGAAGTCTGGAGTCCGTAGTCCGAAGCAATACTCATAACTCCTGACTTCCGTCTTCCGTCTTCGGTCTTTGCCTTCCGACTTTCTGAACAGATTCATGAATAGTTACAACCTTTTACGACTGTATTGACAGGCACTAGGTAGAGTCTATCTATAAAGTTAGATTTTTACAAAAAAAACCAAGCTCAAACCTGTACCGACGGATGACGGTAGTTTAAAATCCAAAAACCTGTCCGGCGTAGCTTAGCGAAGACGGATCTAAAATCCAAAAAAATAATACAAACATGAGAAATCCCATACATAGCAATTAGTTTGAAAAATTGGGATTTAGGAGAAGAATATTGGCCTCCACAAGGCTCCTCGCAGAACCTTCAAAAAATTACCATCAGGAAAGCCTGAAAACCAAATAAAAACATTAGTTTTGTGGTACATGCTTTTAATTTTACTTCAAAAAAGTTTTACACTATGAAGCGCAGGGATTTTCTTAAAAAGAGCGTTGGAGCCGGGTTGTTTGCCGGTTCATTAATTACATTTGGCGGATATGGAAAAATATTTGCAAACACCACCCTTAATGCAGGCATCCCCTACGATCTTGTTGCTGTAAAAGATGGACAGCCGGACAAAATGTTTGACCGGGCCATGGATGCAATGGGTGGAATGAAGAAATTTGTAAAACCGAATCAAACCGTGGTTGTCAAGCCTAACATAGGCTGGGATGTGATACCGGAAAATGCAGCCAACACAAATCCCATACTGGTGCAACGCATCATAGAACACTGTTTTGATGCAGGAGCTAAAAAAGTGTATGTTTTTGACCATACATGTGACGACTGGCAAAAATGCTATAAAAACAGTGGTATCGAAAAAGCCGCCAAAGATGCCGGGGCAAAAGTTGCCCCCGGCAATACCGAAGGCTACTACGAAGAAGTGAAAATCCCAAAAGGAAAAAAACTGACAAAAGCCAGGGAACATGAGTTGATTCATGAATCAGATGTGTTTATTAACGTTCCTGTCCTTAAAAACCATGGTTCTGCGCGCTTAACGATATCGATGAAAAATCTGATGGGCATAGTCTGGGACCGCAAATACTGGCACAGAAATGATCTTCATCAATGTATAGCTGATTTTGCCTCTTACCGGAAACCCGATTTGAATGTGGTTGATGCTTACCGCGTGATGCTTCGTAATGGCCCCAAAGGCGTTTCCGGAGCGGATGTTTCAACCATGAAATACCAAATTGTTTCTGACGATATGGTTGCGGCAGATTCTGCTGCTGCCAAAATATTTGGCACTTCCGCAGAGGAGGTGAGCCACATTAAAATTGCCGGCAATTCAGGCTATGGTGAAGCAGATCTTACAAAGCTCAATATAGGACGATTTAAATTATAGTATGCCATATAAATATTTGAAAAAATTCAGAGTTGTATTGTCTGTGATTTTCCTGATGCTTCTTGGAATATTTTTCCTTGACTTCGCTGAATTTTTCCCGCCGGAATTTATCACAGGGGTTTTGTATCTTCAGTTTGTTCCTTCCTTATTGAAATTTTTTACTGTCTTCTCCCTCATTGCCTCCGGTTTTATTGTTGTGTTCATTTTAACACTCCTGTTTGGCAGGGTTTATTGCTCAACAGTATGTCCGCTCGGAATAATGCAGGATGTCATCAGTTATCTGAAACGAAAGTTTAAAAAGAAAAAAAGATATAACTATAATTACACCACGGCTTTACCATGGCTTCGATATGCTTTGCTGGGATTAACGGTTGTTTTTTTGTTCGCAGGAAACATTTTGGTATTAGGCCTGCTTGATCCTTACAGTATTTTTGGGAGAATCACGTCAGATTTATTCCGCCCGCTTTTCTCCGGGATAACCAACCTTATAGCAGGCGTTTTAAACAGTTTTGATATTTATGGGTTGCACAAAGTCGATATACATACCATTCACGTTGAGGTCTTAATTATTCCGGTAATATTCCTCGTCCTGGTAGTCTGGATGTCCCTTTCAAAAGGTCGCTTGTATTGCAACACAATATGTCCGGTGGGTACCTTTCTGGGCCTGGTTTCTAAAATTTCCATTTTTCAAATCAAGCTGGATGAAAGCACATGTACAAAATGCGGATTATGCGAAAATGCATGCAAAGGGGAATGCATTGATTATCAATCTTTACATGTTGATTTTTCCCGTTGCGTCGGATGTTTTAACTGCCTCGCTGTATGCCCGGCCTCCAGCGCAAATTATAAATTGAACAATTTATATAAAACCAAAAAGGCATTGCCCGAAACCACTGTGAACGATGATTTTACCGGCAAGCATAATGGTACCGGCAGAAGGAAATTTATGGGAGGATTTCTCCTGTCTTTGCTGGGAATGTCAAAACTGGCAAAATCTCAGAATCTGTTTCTCTCAAATGCAACTGTACCAGTGGATCGGAAAAATCCGGTATCACCACCCGGGGCCCAAACTACGGAGCGATTTAACAATGCGTGTACCGCTTGTCATTTATGCGTAAATGCATGTCCTTCAAACGTACTGCAACCGGCAGTGCTTGAATACAGCTACAGGGGGTTGATGCAGCCCAGGCTCGATTATCATGCCGGGTTTTGCAACTATGAATGTACCCTGTGCGGAGATGTATGTCCAACGGGCGCTATATTACCAATTTCAACCGCAGAAAAAAAGCTTACTCAACTCGGGAAAGCGCTGTTTGTCAAAGAGAATTGCATTGTGGAAACGGAAGGAACGGATTGTGGTTCCTGTGCAGAACATTGTCCTACTAAGGCTGTGCGAATGGTTGATTACAAAAACAACTTGCGGATTCCCAAAGTTACCGATGATATCTGTATTGGTTGTGGAGCATGTGAGTATGCCTGCCCTACAATACCACATAAAGCAATCTATGTGGAAGGAAATCCCGTGCATGCAAGGGCAAAAAAACCATCGCAGAAACAAGTGGAAAAGGTGGAACACGAAGATGAATTTCCGTTTTAGTTTTTCCGGATCGTCTGTTTAGTGCCTGTCAATAGAGTCAGACCTTTACAAAAAAAACAAAGATCAAACCTGTACCGACGGATGACGGTAGTTAAAAATCCAAAAACCTGTCCGGCGTAGCTTAGCGAAGACGGATCTAAAATCCCAAAAAAATAATACAAACATGAGAAATCCCATATATAGCAATCAGTTTGAAAAATTGGGATTTAGAAGTTGGGATTTATCCGTCTCCACTTTGTTTCGCCGGACAGGTTTTTGAACTTTGGATTTTGAGTTTGGGGTTTTCAAAATAAAGAGTTTCTTATATTATGGACAAACACTATTTATGTTATCATGTAAAAGGAAGCAAACAGGCAGGGAGGTTCTTATGTTGCCTTTTTACATTTTGCTCCACTCCGCTTTTTTTCTACAATGAATTTTCTATATTTGATGTGTGATGTAATCTAAAAACGCTTTGAATAGTTTTGCAGGTCTGACGTGGGGTGGAGTGGTTTTTTAGTGAGTTATAAGCCATTTAAATAAATAAAGTACTGAAGTTTCGGAGATGCTATCAGGTTGACAATCAGCATATTAAGCCAATGTTGTAAAACATATTAAATCCCAGATAATCAATGGGTTAAATCATTT
>CAZGPW010000202.1:0-2365 GCA_964527535.1 uncultured Bacteroidales bacterium | reverse complement strand
AGGCCTCATGCTGGCCGGCATCACCTCCTGCACCGTCAGCCTGGTGCCTTCATACGACAAGGAAATTACCGGTGAGGTGAACAAACTCATGAAGGAAATTGATGTTTTCTACCTGACCATGAAAGAAATGCCGCCGGATGAGCGGAATTACGATTTCTTTGTTGAAAAATACATCAGCATCGAAGCCGATTTGCATACCATGTACCTGCGCAACAAAGTCAGGCCGCTGAATGAGGAAAGCACTGAAAACTGCCTGATTGCCCTCGAAAAATGGCGGAAATACAAGGCCAGGCATAAAGAAAGAGACAGCCTCAGCGATGCCAATATAGAGATGCAAAACGAGTACATGCACGATTTTCTGTATTACGTGCTGGCAGCCGAGCAAGCCAAAAAAGAAGATAAATCAAGCGATGACTAAAACACAAGCAATATGAACACCGACAACATCATCAGTGAAATGTTTTCAGCCCTGAAACTGCAACTGGGGGATGAATACAATCGCGCCGAAAAGCAAATCGACACCATTCTGAAAATGCGTGAGGAGCGCCTGAAAAAATTAACGCAAAAGCGCCTCGATGGTGCCATCAGCACAGAAGATTTCCAGTCCTACCTGGAAGATGAAAAAGATGCACTGACCGCTGAGCTGAACACCATACAGGTGATTGGCAAAGCTGCAGCCCAGCGGGCGGTAAACGCTGCCCTGAATGTGTTAAACACCGCCATTGATAAAACCCTGGGAGCCCTTTGATATGGTAAACCGGATCAGCATACAGGAATGGTCAGAGTTGCTGTCCGTCATTTTATGGCCGGCGGTGGTGATAATTGTGTTATTCGCTTTCAGAAAGATCATATTTAAAGCCTTTGGCAAGATGAAATCTTTTCGTGTGAAAGATGTGGAAGCTGAGTTTTACGAGCGGGAAAAACAACTCACCGAAACCGAGATCATGCCACTGCAGGATGAAATTGCCAGCCTGGAAGAACGCATCAACTCGCTTGAAACAAAGATCAGTCAGTATCAAACAGAAGATCAGGCAGAGCAGGCGGAAAAAGACCCGGAAACATTGCGCAAGGAACTCAAAGCCATTCTTTCTACAGGCCCTTACCGCTGGCGCTCGGTGAACAAACTTTCCATGGTCAGCGGCGCATCGCCTGAAAAGCTTTTGCCGCTGCTGAAAAATGAACAGGACATTGTCATCGAAACCACCCGTTCCGGCAAGTACATCGCCAGGCTGGAATCGCGGTGAGCAAGTGCTGCACCACATCCGCACACAAAACATGGCGCAGATAGGTTTATATTTGAACGAAATAACACAATCCTTAAAAGGAGGAAAATAAATACCATAAAAAACGACCATTAGAAGGCATCGTCAAAAATGAATCATTAATTTTGTCCATTATCCCTAAATTTAACAATATGACAGAAGATTTTAAAAATAAATTTGATTTGTCAATACCGAGAAGAAGATATTACAGCGATTATTGTGGATTGACTTACTGTCCGGAATGCGGTTTGCCATTGGTTGAGAATAATTGTACTGTAATGATTGTAGCAAAATCTGATACCGATGAAGGCGAATTTATGAGCAATATGGGAGATAGTCATTTTTGCAGTTCATGCCCTGTCGTTGTTTTTGATTCTGATAAAATTGAACAAGCTGTGAAACTGGCTATTAAAGGAGACAAAAACCTGGGATACGCAGTTGCCGGAATTGTAAATTTAGACGCTATACCAAAAGACAAAAGGCATCTTGAAATAGGTATAGAAGAAAATCCAGTGCCATTAGTCAAATTTTTACCTGAGTTGAATAAAACATCCGTGGTAAAAGGTAAAAAAACAGGTAGAAATGAGCCATGCCCATGTGGCAGTGGTAAGAAATATAAAAACTGTTGTGGATAATGGGTAAAAGGTGACGCTGTTTTTCAAGATTTTTCGGATGATTGGCAGCCGTCTGTGGCAATGGATTGGAATAATGGTTTCTGGGACAGGATGAAGGGAAAATATAATGTAGTAATGATGCGAGGCCTGCCAGATGGATCACCAATTTTTTACGTTTTCCTCCACTCCGCTTTACTTTATCCAATGGTTTTTCTATGCTTGAGTTTTTGATTAAAAAAAATAATGCGAAACCCTTTAAAAGTTTTGCAGTTTTGAAAAGGGTGGAGTGGTTTTGTGAACGAGGGGGGCAACAAGGCGTGGAAACGACGAACATCAGCAATAAAAATTGAATGGTTGGCCAATCCACACTTAGCACATCCGGAAAGAAGCGGGAAGAGCCAACTTCGCCTTTATATAAGAACTTAAATCCGGCAGCATTTAGTTTTTGCTGCCACAAATTAGTTTTGTATATTTGTCGCAAAATTAAAG
>CAZGPW010000201.1:0-26603 GCA_964527535.1 uncultured Bacteroidales bacterium | reverse complement strand
TCATTCGGATGCTTTCTACACGCTCATTGTTCCGTTTCGCTACGCTTCACTTCACAATGAGCGTGTAGAAAGTATCAACAACGTGGTGAAACTTTACAGTTTTTATCAATCTGAAATTTCTATAAATATCATTGACTTCTGCTTTTTTCAGGTATTTATCCAGCTTCCCTTTGAAAAATATATGTCTGTTTCTCAGTATCAACCCAAAAATCAGGATGATAAACAAAGAAGACAAATGGAACAACTTGGCAACAGCATAGAGCAATACCAAAACTGAAATAAGTAAAAACAATTTATTGTCTGTTTTGATGTTTTGAAACAACAGTATCAGCCCATAGGAAACAACAAAAGAGATCAATATAGTCATGATGATATTGAAGAATCCACCCATCCACAAGACTTTGGCAGACTCCGCTTCTGTACCGCTAAGGATAAAATAAAATATCACGATACCGAAAATATCTGAAAAGGTACTTTCATAAATCATAAATTCCCGCTTCTCCACAGTCAAATTTCCAACACTGGGGATTATAATTGCACTGCTCATTACTGACAAAGGCACAGAATACAACATGGCACTGGTAACATCCAAATGTAGTATCCACATCAGCAGGATTGTAATTGCAGCCCCGAGCAGAAGTAATGACAGCAAAGCTATTGACAAAGACTTCCAGATAATAGTTTGCTTTTCTTTTGTCAGTTCAAGATCAAGAGCAGCTTCCAATACAATCATAATCAGACCGATTATCCCGAGTATTTCAAGATACGAAAACCAATTAACACTAGCCATCTCAGTAAAACTCATGCCTTGTTTTATCAGGATGCCAAATACAATCAGCATCAACACACTGGGCACATTTGTGCGTTTGGCCATCAGGTTAAAAAAATACGAGATGATGATGGTAAGCGATGCAGCTATGACAATAAAGTATGCGTTCATTTTATTTTATCTTAAAACATTAAACTAACATTGATGACAGGATTGCCTGAAGGCGAATAATACATTTCATTGAAATTATACATGATCAGGATCAAAACGTAAGCCCTTCTGCCTGTGGGGATTTTAAACCCAACGCCGGCCAGGGGCTGAAACAACCAAAAACGGTCATCTCGCTGCCCGAGATAATCCATTTCGGGGGCCATGTTGATAAAATTGGCTTCAGCATGTAGCAACAATGACCCGGCATTTTCCCCAACGGGTAGAATATTACTAAAATCCTGTATCAGTGTATAATTGGTGAATAAGTTGCCGCCATACATATGCGTATGAAAATCATACAAGTTATTTTTATAATAAAAGTAATTGCCACCAACACCGGCATACCAGCGGGGATGTATCATGTAACTCACCCGTGGTGAGATATCAACCATAGTAACGTTACCAAATGACAAGCCAAGCCCGCCGCCAAAATACACACGTTCCCAAAACCCCGGTTGTGGTTTTTCAAGTGAATACTGGGCAACAACACTTCCGGTCACAGCAACAAATAGAAATAGACTTATCATCAGTTTTCTCATTTACATTGATGTTTATCCATGATTGCCTTATAAAAAACTTCCTGGACGTTGGTTCTGGTATCCATATCCAACAATTTTTTGTTATCCATGTCCGGATACACCCGGTTTGACAAAAACACATACAGCAAATCCGTTTCGGGATCTACCCAGGCAAGGATACCGGTAAATCCGGAATGTCCAAAGCTTTCCGGGGAAGCAGAATTACAAGCAGGCCCTGTATCATCTTCATCAATGACCGGTTTATCAAACCCCAATCCTCTTCGATTCTCAGAAGGATTACACAAAGGACTACTAAACAACTGAATCGTTTCCGGGTCAAAATATTGTTTGCCTCCGTATGCCCCTTTGTTTAAAAACAGTTGCATGATCTTAGCCAGATCGTTGGCATTTGAAAATACACCTGCATGTCCGGCCACTCCACCCAACATTCCAGCTCCCTGATCATGGACATAACCATGTAACAATTGTTTTCGGAATACCTTGTCATTCTCAGTGGGAACAATGCTGGCCTGCGGAAATTTATGCAAGGGATGATACCCCATAGTACCAGCTCCCAGCGGTTCATAAAACACAGAATCCACAAACCTGTCTAAAGGGCAGTTTGTTTTGGACTCAATGAATTCACGCATCAGATAAAAACCAAGGTCTGAATATTTATATGTTTTTTGTGATCTCAATTTTGAACCTACGATTTCATTCATGATACTATCTCTGATGGAATGAATAGCAAACATATTTTCTGCAACCTCAATATTTTTGTCTTTTGTTTTGTATGCAGAATAAAACTGTGAGATCATCTCAGGTTTTATTGTATTTTTATAAAAGGGAATCCACGGACGCAATCCTGCCTGATGGGGAAGTATCTCCTTAAACATAAGGGGGGCTTTATTGGTTCCGGCCAGCCATTTCAGATGTTTTCCCAGGCTGTCATTAAGCTGGAATTCACCCCTGTCATACAAATGCATCAGAGACGCTGTTGTAGCAACAATCTTGGTAACGGACGCAAGATCGTAAATATCAGTATGCCTTACCGTTTGTACTTTTTTGTAGGAATGGTATCCATAGGATTTGTGAAAAAACACTTTACCATGTCGTGCCACAAGTACTTGAGCCCCTGGCGTTGCCCTCTCATCAATGGCTTCCTGCACAAGTAAATCTACTTTACTGAACATCCTGGAGTTGATACCTACCTGTTCAGGGACATTGGTATAAGCAAGCCGTAAAGCTTCAGTATCTACGCCAGATCCGGCTGTATATTTTTCATTTATTCCGACAGGCAGCCGTCCTTTAAATGGCAGTCCTCCAAATATCATCTGGGCTGTGACATCCTGGGTCAATTCCCGGTCATCATAGGCAACAATCGTAGCAGCCGATTCTCTTATCAGTTCTATATCTCTAAGGGCATAAGGGTTACCGAAAAAACAAAAGATCACACTGGTTTTGTCTATCAGCCGCCTGATAATGTCTTTTTCTTCATTGCTGAAACCAAAATTCCCGGAAGGCGACCGGGTTATTCCGGTAACAGAAACAAAAACCACATCATAGTTTGCCAATTTGTCAATCAATCCCTGTTTTCCAAAATTCACAGCATCCCTGCGGTAAATGTATGCCGGCACATTGGCATAATCTTTCAATCGCTGCTGAAAACTGTTGATCTGGTATGACCCAAGATCAAAAGAAGCCATTTGTTTGGTATGAATATCACGAACAGGCAAAATATGGTCTTTCATATCCACCAATGTAATGGCATTTTCAACAATCTCACGTTGAATAAGTGTTGCCTGCGAATTTGTCAGTGTGTCAATCAGATTTTCATTGTTTTTTATGCCGAAGAATTTACCCATAACCCCCATCCACTGCTTAGCAGACAGTATCTTAGCTATCCTTTCATCAATATCCACAATGCTTATGCGTCCATTGGTTATGGCTTTTTTCATACTTTCAATAGCTGCCGGCACATCAGATGGAAACAACAAAACATCATTACCCGCCGCAAAAGCTTCCACTACCATTTCGCCCGGTTCGTAATAATCAGCAACCGCTTTCATGTTGAGTGCATCGGTAAATACAAGCCCCTGAAAACCCAGCTCCTGTTTCAACAAATCATTAACTATTCGTGGGGAAAGCGTAGATGCCCTGTCTGGGACAGAATCCAGTTCAGGAACAAACAAATGGGCCACCATGACACCACCAACACCTGCATTTATCAATTTTCTGAATGGATAAAGCTCTATAGAATCCAGGCGTGGTAAATCATGGGGTATCGTTGGCAGAGCCTTATGGGAGTCAGTATCGGTATCGCCATGCCCCGGAAAATGTTTGGCTACAGCCAGGACTCGGTTATCCTGCATTCCTTTGGAAAAATAATACGCTTTACGAGCCACATCCTCCGGGTTTTCTCCATAGGAACGGCTGTTAATAACCGGATTTTCGGGGTTAACATTGACATCCACTACCGGTGCAAAATTGATATGGATACCGAGGTTTTTTAATTGCCGGGCATACTCAACACCGACCTCATAAATCAAATCATCATCCTGAATGGCTCCTATCATCATTTGCCTGGGATACAGAATTGTGGAATCCAAACGCATGGATGGTCCCCATTCAGCATCCATAGCCAGCATTAGGGGCACCTCTGCCGCTTGTTGATACCGTTCGACCAGCCTGGTCTGCCTTTGTGGCCCACCCTGCATAAATATAAGCCCTCCGATGTGTTTTTCTCTGACCAGGTATTCGATGTAATCTTCGTGCTTTTTATCTTTATTTGAATAAGCAGCCACCATAAACAACTGGCCGATTTTTTCCTCAATGGTCATATTCCGGATAAGGGAATCAATCATAACCGTATCGGTCAATAAAAACGGAGGCGAATGAGCTTCAAACACATCTTCACGGCCTTCTTCAACAGAGTCAGTACCCCCGGAAAAAGCAAACAACAACGACAACAATAATCCTATTTGCACCATACTAATTTTCATAAATTACTTCTTCAAACAAAAATAAACATTGCCGGCATCTCTCAAATTAAATGTTCCGTTATTTTTCAACCAATGTATGTTAGTTTGTATTCTCTTCATAAAAAATTACGAAATAATGTTCCCATGATAATATACAAACACATCTTTTTCCTTAATACAAGGCTATTTTCCCACTGCTGTGATCACGAAAAGCACCTGTTACAGTTGACATGACATTGTTTTCATTTCGCCATCTCAACACCCCCAGAAATGCAAAGATAATCGCTTCTTTAAAATCCACAAGCTCAGGATCAGGAATATAAATAACTGCGTTGCTTTTTTGCCTGATCAGCTCAATCAAAAACGCATTATGCGCACCTCCGCCGGTTATAAGAACACATCCGCTAAGCACACTACCAATTCTGAAAGATACATGCTCATACCAGGTTCGCATCACATCCTGTATTGAATTTTCTTTCAATGCATCATCAAGCACAGGTTTTATGTACATGTCTATCCATTCACGTCCCAGGGATTTTGGAGGAGGCTTATGATAAAAATCCAGGTTTTCAAAAGCTTCAAGATATGCAGGTAACACTTTTCCATTGCGTCCAATATTACCATTACTGTCATATGATTTTCCATAGTTTCCGGCCAAATCATTCAATATTGTATTTACAGGACAAATATCCCAGGCTTTAATGTCATTGCTTTTATCTGTAATGTTAGAAAAACCGCCAATATTAAGGCATTGATCGTAATCAGGAAAAAGCATCACATCACCTACAGGTACCAACGGGGCCCCCTGCCCTCCCAATGTTAAATCATCAGTTCTGAAATCATACACTACCGGTATTCCGCAAATTTCAGCAATGGTTTTGCCATCTCCAATCTGTAACGTATAACCTGATTCGGGCTGATGAAAAACAGTGTGACCATGTGAAGCAATGAAATCAACATTTTCATGTTTGATCCGGTGGAAAGAAAGAAAATCATTTACAGCACCGGCAATCCATCGCCCATAGGTTTTGTCCATACGGGATAATTCATCTTCTGACATAAACCTTGACTGCTGCAATGCATCCCGCATAGGTTTATCATATGCAAAGGCCTCACCCGTGTGTATCACATATTCCCATTTCTGATTTTTTAGGGTAAAACCGCTCAACACCAGGTCTAATCCATCAAGTGAACTCCCCGACATCAGTCCAACTATAAGGTATTTAGATTTTTTTAGCATATTCATAAGCGTATAATTATGAAAAATACAAAAAGTTTTTTATTTTTATGACAAATTAAAATTATTAACTGAAAACATATAACTTATGAAAAAGATTATCGTTCCTTTAGATTTTTCTGATTATTCATTATGTGCTTTGGATTATGCAACTAATATTGCCAATAAGTATGAAGCAGACATTCAACTTGTTCATGTTTTACCCAAAAGGCAAAAAGCATACCAACCTTTGTTGAAGCAGGAAAAAAAAATCGCTGCAGATCAAATGAAAAATATCATTGATGATTATAAAGGCAAACTACACAAAAATGCAAGCATAGATTATATTATAAAAACTGGCCGTGTATATGAAGAGATAGCGGAACAGGTAGAAGCATTTGAAGATTCTATTCTTATTGGTTCTACACAAGGAGAGTCCGGATGGAGTGAGTATTTTGTCGGAAGCAACACATACCGCTTCATTGAAAATACAATTCGTCCGGTGATTTCAATCAGGTCTTGTAAAAACACCAATCCTCCAAAAACCATTGTTATGCCCATTGACTATACCAATGAAACACGTGAAAAGGTGCCAATGGTTGCAAACCTGGCCAAAAGATTTAACTCAAAAGTGCATATTCTGAAAGTCACATCTTCTACATCCGAAGGCATACACAACAAATTGAAAATGTATGCCAACCAGGTGTCCAAATATTTCAGGGAACATGAGATTGAACATGAAAACAGTTTGATTGTTGGAAACAACATCACTGATGTGACAATTGAATACGCCAAAACCGTAGAAGCAGATATGATTGCGATAATGACAGAGCAAAACTGGTCGTTTTCAAATCTGTTAATGGGATCTTATGCAAAGCAAATGCTGAATAAGTCCCCAATGCCTGTACTCAGTATTACACCACAGGAAGTGATTGGCGCTAATTTTAAAAGGCTTTGACCGAAAAATTAATCCCTTTTTATTTGCAAGGGATTATCGGGTTTGCATTTTTTGTGTGTTAGCAAAACTATTTTGTCAAGCAATTGCAATTTAGCCTATGCAACCATTTTACCTTTTTTCCCATTTTATAAATGACGTGTCCACTCTAAAAATAAAATAGAAAAATGCCACCAAAACACACTTGTATTGAGCGAAGCCGAAACAAAAGCTCCAAGCACCATAAAGCGCTGATTTTATGGCTGTTGGCTTTTTGCAGGAGGTGGTGTTTTCGTGATTTTACCGTCATGCGTCGGTACAAGTATGTGGCGAAAATGACTTTTCAGAGTGGACTCAATGACTAAGTTTTAATTTGTTTTAATTATGATACGAACTTTTTTTCTTACGCTGTTGATGCTCATTATCAGCATTTCATTGTTTTCTCAGGAACAACACCCTGAAATTTTTACCGGAAAACGGGCAGATGCTATTGCCAGCGGAGCTGATATGGTTCGCCTGAAAGATTTTTCAGAGGTACCCAACTACATTCGCTTCAGCGAAGACAAACAAATACCCGGAGAAAAAGCCCTGAAGTATTGCCTGATGTTTGTCAACTCTGACGATGCAGGCTTAGTAAAGCTAAACAGCACGCAGGATAAATTGGGCATAAAACATGACCGGTATATGCAAACCATAGGTGGTATTCCGTTAGAATACTCAGCCTGGCTGATGCACAGTAAAAACGGAAAGTGCATTTCCATGAACGGCAACATTGCTTCCGATCCCGCTATTTCGGGTTCTTTTACCTTGACCCCGGAAGAAGCGCTGGATCAGGCAAAAGCTTATGTGGATGCCGATTTGTATATCTTTGAAGCCGATGCTAAAAATCCCTATCGCGAAACATACAACGAACCGGTTCCCGAAAAAATTTATCTTCCGGCACAGGGAAATCTTTACAGTAACCAATTTAAAGCTGCTTACAAGATTGATATTTTTGCATTGAAGCCTTACAGCCGGCAATACGTTTATGTGGATGCAGAAAACGGAGACATACTGCATACACAAACCCGCATCCATACAGCAGATGAAGAAGGAACTGCCGTAACAGGTTATTCGGGTACCAGAAACATCACAACCGATAGTTACAGCGGACATTACCGTCTGCAGGAAACCGGACGCGGTAATGGCATTGCCACATTCAATTGTCAAAATACCGACGATTATGGTTCAGCTGTTGATTTTACCGATGATGATAATCACTGGGACAACGCCAATGAACAACTTGACCAGTACGCTACCGATGCCCATTTTGCCACAGAACAAACTTACGATTATTTCTATGAAATTCATGGACGTAATTCCATTGACAATAACGGGCATGAATTAAATTCCTACATCCATTTCAACTTGGTAGACTATGGCTACGATAATAACATCAATGCGTTCTGGAATGGTGATGTCATGACGTATGGTGATGGTGATACCGCATCAGGAATTACCCCCCTTACCACCATTGATATTTCTGCTCATGAAATCACACATGGACTCACTACTCATTCATGCAACCTGGTTTACCAGGATGAATCCGGTGCGTTGAATGAATCGTTCAGTGATATTTTTGGCGCTACCGTTGAATTTTATGCTGTACCATCTTATGCTGACTGGACAATCGGGGAAGACATTGGAGCTGTTTTCCGGTCACTGGCAGACCCAAACGCATACAATAAACCCGATACGTATCAGGGAAATTATTGGGTTACGGATGCTTCAGACAATGGCGGGGTGCATACCAACATGTCACCTTTATGTTATTGGTATTATATGTTATGCGAAGGAGATTCCGGCACCAATGACAACGGAGATTCATACAGCATAAACCCAATAGGCATGGAAGCAGCCGCAGACATTGCGTTCCGGATGCAAACGGTGTATCTCACCAGCACATCTGAATACATTGATGCCCGTTTTTATGGGATTCTTTCAGCCATTGATTACCACGGTGAATGCAGCGATACGGTAGGCGAAGTAACCGATGCTTTTTATGCCATTGGTGTTGGGGACCCGTATGTACCAACTGTTGAAGCAGCGTTTGAAGCCAGTTACACGGAAAACTGCCAGGCACCATTTACTGTGCAATTTCAAAATTACAGCATCAACGGAACATCATTTCAGTGGGATTTTGGCGATGGCAATACCAGCACAGAAATCAACCCTTCCCATACCTACACCACTGAAGGAGATTTTGATGTGAGCTTGTACACCAATGGTGGCAGTTGTGGCGATGATACAGAGGTAAAAACAGGGTATGTTTCCATTGACCCTGCTTATCCGTGTATGATCTTTATGCCTGAAAACGGCAGCGGCTCATCCCAGGAGTGTTTTGGTACGTTGTATGACTGTGGCGGCCCCGATGATAATTATGCCAATGAATCGGATGCCACATTTACCATTGAACCTACCGGTGCCAGCCAGGTAATCCTTAACATCAATGAATTTGATATTGAACCGGGATCCGACAGCACCTGCGACTACGATTACATTGCTTTTTACGATGGTGACGATACTTCTGCGCCCCTTATCAATGATACGTATTATTGTAACACCACGGGTAATCCGGAAACCATTGTTTCAAGCGGTGGCAGCATAACCATCCAATTTCATTCGGATCAGGGCTTGGCCCTCAGTGGTTTTAAGATTGAGTGGGAATGCATGCAAGAGAATGCCCCTCCCATTGCCCATTTTTCTGCTTCCGGCACCAGCACTTGCAATGGAAATATACAATTCTCAGATGAAAGTTATAATTTCCCTACGAGCTGGTTGTGGGATTTCGGGGATGGCAATTCCAGCACAGAAACCAATCCAAATCATGTATATACCACATCCGGCAATTATACGGTTGTGTTGGATATTGCTAATGACTATGGTGATGATACCACAACAATTGACATTGAAGTAAACCTGCCGGAAGCGCCGGTTGCAGAAGCTCAAACGGTTTGTATGGATTCTGCATTTAACCTTGAAATACCGGGAGCAGGCAGCGAAATCAACTGGTATAGTGATGAGGGCTGTACGAACCTGGTACATTCAGGAAACCCCTGGTCACATGCACCATTGAGCAATAATACAAGCTATTATATTCGTGAAATATACCCCGATGATCCTGATACCGTAGGAGCTAGCAATAACACAGCAGGCGGCGGGTTTTTCGGAAACCCGGATTATGTGCATTACCTGATTTTTGATGCCTACCAGGCATTTACCATTGCTTCGGTACTGGTAAATGCAGATGGCGCAGGCACAAGGAGCATCGCTGTCAGGGATGAATATCAGAATGTCATTGATGCCACCGACGTATATGTCCCCGACGGCGTTAGCCGGATTGACCTTAACCTCAACGTGCCGGTTGGTGAGAACCTGCAGCTTGTCGGGCTGGGAGCACCCAATCTGTTCAGAACTTCAGAAGCAAGCTACCTCGATTATCCTTATACCATTGAAAATGTCGTCAGCATAAAAGAAAGCAGTGCCTCACAGACGCCTCTGGGCTATTATTACTACTTCTATGACTGGTATATCGAGCAAGCTCCCTGCGAAAGTGAATCTGCGGTGATGAGTATTATTGTGGATGATTGCAGTGTGGAATCATCAAACCATCAATTTAAAAATAACATTACAATACATCCTAATCCCGGCACCGGGCGGTTTTACCTGCAGGGGATAAGTAAAGAAGCATTTCCCATCAAGATGGCATTATATGATGCCCGTGGCCAGAAAGTAAAAGTAAAACAACTGGATGATCCGGAAATACTGCTGCCGGGCCTAAACAGCGGCATGTATTTTCTCCGGCTGGTCAACCAGACTAACAGCATTGTGATGAAACTCATTGTAAAATAGGGTCTGCTGAAAAAGTCATAAGTCATACAATTGACTTTTATGGTACCGGATTTTTTGATGATACCATAAAAAAACCGCTCCAATTTAATTGAAGCGGTTTTTTTTGATTGTTTATCTTCAGAGCTATATGCCGAGGACATCTTTGCCTTGCTCGAACACAATGTCTTTGGCTATGCCAGATTCATTGACACGGTCAATATCAGATTGGAGGGTTTCCCCGACGAGGGCTTTTTCTTCAACCCATTCTTTAGCCTGTTCATAATCACCATCCCCTTGCATTGTAATGATGTATCCAGACATATCGGCAACAACCTCCTGCATTTTTTCGTAATTGATTTTATACTGTCCTTCTTCATTCCGTTCAAAAGCACCGTGTTCTTTCAGGTAATTAAACTCCATCATATTAGCTTGCCCGTGAGCACTGGAAATACCAAAACGAATGGAGCGGAAAATACCGGCCAAAAAGGTAACGTAATTGTCTTTCAGTTTGGATTCCGGCAATTCACCCATTTCATGGAGCTTAGTAACCAGATACAAACTGGTGATATCTGCTTTTGCTTCTTCCACAGGGCTATAAGCATCTTTCAGAGCATTTCTGACGCTTCCGTCACCGGTTATAGTCTGCTTGACACCCAACCCGTGCGCTACTTCGTGAAACATGACATTTTCAAAGAATGCTTTGAACGTAATGTTTTCACGTTGCTCCTCTACAATAAGCAAATCACTTATGGGAACCAGGATTTTATCAAATTTAGCTTGCATGGCATTTTTCAATTGCAATTTGCGGCTGCCTTTGGCTTCATGAACCCGCGGATCATTTGGCAGATTAATGGCAATATTTTTACCACCTGCATTGCAATCACCGGCGTAATAAATTACTTCATATACGTTCATATTGGCCTGCGCCCGTGCTTTTTCCTGTTTATATTCTTCCGCAACAGACAAACTGGCTTGCAATTCAGGCATCAATTCTCCAAAATGTTTCAGTTTTTCACTCCACTCAATGTCTTTGATCAGCAATTGCCCGGAGTGAGCGGCACGATAACCCATAAACTGGTCTTCATAACTTTCAATTGGCCCCACAACAAAATCAATTTTATTGTCTTTCATGTCCATCCATGCCAGGTCGCTGTCCAGGTATTTATCAGTTCTGAGGGCTTCTGCGCGTAACTGAAGGTATTTCTTAAATCCTGGGTCTTCAGCCAATTCAGCAGCAGCTTCAAGTAAACCGGCTGCCTCCATAATTTTTTCTTCAAAAAATTCATGATACCAGATATTCATTAATTTTCCATCAGCATCACGGCGTACCATTGTGTACCACGAATCTTTGTTTTCATTGTTCCAGTTTTCAAATTCCTCTTCTGTAATATCTTCAGGATAGAATTGAGCTCCCTTAGGTTTTTCACCATAACCTTCAATGAATGGCTTATTTCCGTTTAACCGGTCCCATGGGCCATAATTGATTTTTGCATAAGACTTTGTGTCTTCATCCTCAATTTTGGATAAAAACTCGTTTTTTGGGGCAATGGCCTCCATCCAGAAAATTTCTTCCATGATATCCGCCACATCAATAAGAATCCCCAACATCCTTTTTTGTTCATTGGTCAGGTGTGCTAAATCTGAATTCAGGGTCACCTCAGCATAATTATCCAGCTTTTTTTGCATTTCGGTTTTTTCCTGTTTCTCTTCTTTTTGTTTATCTTGTCCGTTATTGCAGGAAGAGAATACCGTTCCAACCAGGACAAATAATAACACATACATTATTTTTCTCATAACATTCTATTTTTTAGATTTTGTATAAAATTAGAAAAAAAAATTCTTAATCAAAAATATGGCATAACAATTCTATTTTTTTAGCTTCTGGTTCTACTGCAAACTTTCCGTCAAAAAGCCGGACAGCAGTGGAAAACCAGAAGTATCTAAAGCTAAAAAGTTATGTGATTTAACAATCAGGTTTTTAGCTTTTTCTTTTTGGCTGCCGGGAACAATATATTGTTAAGTATCAACCTGTATCCCGGGGAATTGGGGTGCAATTCCAGTTCTGTTGGTTCATCACCAACATAATGCCTGTAGTCTTCAGGGTCATGGCCTCCAAGGAAAGTCCATGTGCCTTTTCCAAACTCACCGTGAATGTAGCGCGCTTCATTGGCAGATTTGTTTTCTCCCATGATCAGCACATCCGGTTTAACAAGGTCGGCATTGAAAGCTGTGGTTTGCCCCATAAAGCCTTTTACCAAATGTGTGTGATTTTGACAAAGCATGGTTGGGACAGGGTCCCACTTTGCAGAAAACTCAAACAAAGAAAAGTAATCTTCTTCTTCAGATACTTTCCTTGTTTGTGTCACGTCAATATTGGAAAATTCATATTCATAAGGGTTCATAATAAGCTTAAAATCCCTGAATGCCAAGCAATTTTCATAATTCAACAATTTCTGTGCATCCTGGTCTGCCGGGTCTCCGTCAAACATAGGCCCGCATATATCAACACCATCCGCAGCCAAAGCGATATCGAATGAATCTGTCGCCGAGCACATAGCAAAAAGAAAGCCACCCCTGGACACATACGATTTGATTGTTTTGGCCACAAAAAGCTTCAACTGGCTTACTTTTTCAAACCCAAGTGCAGCAGCATCAGCTTCTGCATCTCGCTTTTGTTCTTGATACCACTTCATGTGACGATAAGCACTGTAAAATTTACCATATTGTCCTGTAAAATCTTCATGATGCAAATGGAGCCAGTCATAATCATTGAGTTTTCCTTCAATGATTTCGGTATCGTAAATCACATCATATGGTATTTCTGCATAAGTCAATGCAAGGGTAACAGCATCATCCCATGGCCTTTTTCCCTGTGGTGAATAAACTGCAATTTTTGGTGCTTTTTCAAGCTTAATGGTTTCCATGTTGACATCCGGCTGAGCAATTTTTGAAAAAATCTGATTTTTTTGGGCATCAGCGATAACTTTATAACTAACACCCCTGATAACACATTCACTTTCAATCTCTTCATGATTGGGAAGCAGGAAGCTGCCTCCCTGGTAATTCAACAACCACCATGAATCCACTCCATTTTGCAAACTCCAGTATGTAATACCGTAAGCTTTCAAATGATTAGACTGTGAGTCATCCATTGGGATCAGTATGTATGCGGCCATGGTTTCTGCGGCAAACAAAAACAGGGCACACGCCAGTATTATAAAATATCTCATATCATAGTAAACGAAAAAGCAGATAAAATGTTTTAAACACAATTAAAAACTGATGGGATTTTCATCGTCATCGTCATCATCAATTTTGGAAAAGGCATCATTTTCAACCAATCCATCCTCACTGCGTTCCTCATTCATTTTTGATGACAATGTCATTCCTGCAGGGTCCAGCATGGCCTGCTTTTCTTTAAATTTGGCAAACTCTGACACAAATTCGAGATAAACACTTCCGGTTGCACCATTACGATGTTTGGCCAGGATCACTTCAGCCATTCCTTTAAGTGAGTTACCTTCCCCATCTTCAAGAATATCATAATATTCAGGTCGATGCAGAAACATCACCATATCCGCATCCTGTTCAATAGCCCCTGATTCGCGCAGATCAGAAAGCTGAGGTCTTTTATCTCCACCTCTTGTTTCCACAGAACGGTTAAGCTGTGACAATGCAAGAATAGGCACATTCAATTCTTTAGCAATGGCTTTAAGGCTTCTGGAAATCATAGAGACCTCGTGTTCCCTATTGCCTCTGGTGTCCACATTGGCTGTCATTAATTGCAGATAATCAATCATAATAAGTTGTATCCCGTGAGCCTGAACCAAACGTCTTGCTTTGGCTCTTATTTCAAAAACAGATATAGCAGGGGTATCATCAATATAAATAGGTGCTTCTTCGAGGGGTTTCACCCTTGCATCAAGTTGTTCCCATTCATGTGGCTGTAAATTCCCGTTTCTCAGTTTGTTTCCTGAGATTTCTGTTTCTCCGGATATCAACCTGGTCACCAACTGTAGGGAAGACATTTCAAGGCTGAATATAGCAACCGGTTTTTTATGGTCGATGGCTACATTTCTGAGCATAGATAAAGCAAAAGCTGTTTTTCCCATGGCCGGTCTGGCAGCTATAATTACAAGATCAGAATTCTGCCAACCTGAAGTATATCTATCCAATTCAGAGAAACCACTGGGGATACCTGACAAACCATCTTCCCGTTGGCTGGCTTCTTCAACCATTTCCATGGCTTTATCAACAAGTTTGTTGATAACCATGGTCTCTTTCTTGATGTTGCCTTCTGATATCTGAAAAATTTCATTTTCAGCATAATTAATTAGGTTCTCTACATCTTCATTATCATCAAAAGCACGTTTCTGTATCTCGGATGATGACTGAATCAACATCCGCTGAATGTATTTTTGCTGTACAATTTTAGCATGATATTCTACATGAGCAGCAGTAGCTACCCTGCTGGTAAGTTCGGAAATATAATGCGCCCCCCCCACTTCATCAATTTTACCAATGGCTTTCAACTTATTTGAAACAGTAAGTATATCTACTGGCTGGTGCTCCTTTGCTAAATCAAGAATGGTTTGAAAAATGGTTTTGTGCTCGTCTTTATAAAAGCTGTTTTTTTCCAGGATATAATTAACGAGAAATATTGCATCCTGCTCCAACATAAGGGCACCGAGCAATACTTCTTCAATATCAACAGCCTGTGGAGGCATTTTTCCATACACTTCGTTGAGTTCATCAACTGTCTTTTTTTGTGTTCTTTTCTTACTTTCAGGCATTTAAAATGTTATTTCGGGTTCAATAATAAATTGATTAAGGGGAAATAAAAATAACAATCTCTTAGGACAATCATGTTCTAAATTTCGAATATTTATTAACTTTGAACAAACAATTTTTATGATACTTGTTGAAAACATTTGGAAATCTTTTGGGCAACTTGTAGTACTCAAAGGAATAGAATTAAAAATCAATAAAAAGGAGATGGTTTCGATCTCAGGAGAATCGGGTGCAGGCAAAACCACTTTGCTGCAAATCATTGGTACACTGATGAAACCTGACAACGGGAAAGTAATTATCAACAATACCTCTTGTCATGAACTGGGAGAGAAATCTCTTGCGAGATTCCGTAATGAATCAATTGGTTTTGTTTTTCAATTTCATCATTTGTTGCCTGAATTTACAGCACTTGAAAACACTAGTATTCCCGGGTTTATCCGCGGGGACAAAAAACAGGAAGCAGAAAAAAAGGCCTGTGAACTCCTGGTCAGGCTGGGGCTGGAAAATCGCCTGGATCACAAACCTGCGGAATTGTCGGGGGGTGAAAAACAACGCGTTGCGATAGCGCGTGCACTTATCAACAACCCTGCTGTAATCCTCGCCGATGAACCGTCCGGAAATCTGGATTCAAAAAACAGCATTGAGTTGTATAAGATTTTTCAGGAACTCAGACAGGACTTTGATCAAACTTTTATCATAGTCACACACAACGAACAGCATGCCGAACTTGCCGACCGTAAATTAACGATTAAAGACGGCATGTTGATCTAAAATCATTTGATACCATTCCGCTCATTAAAAAATATGCAAAATTCTACATCAGGCCTTTCACAGCTTTCCTCAATGCCTCAGGGCATCGTACAGGACGCATGGTTTTAGCATTTACTGATGCCAGTGTTATATATGCTTCATTCAAAAGCCCTTTATCGTTATTATATACAGATTGTTTAAACAAAAGACGGACGGTGGGAACCTTAAGAACAGCAGTTTTGACAATAAGCTCATCGTTTAGCTGTGCTGGTAGTAAATATTGCATCTCAACCGAAATGGCAGGAAAAACAACACGCTCCTTTTGCATGTCCTTTTCTGACAAATCCAACGATCTGAAATAAGCATCCCTTCCAATTTCGTAGAAACGTAAATAATTAGCGTAATAAACTATGCCCATGGCATCTGTATCTGCATATAATACACGGTACGTGATATCTACTGTTCTCATAGTGCTGATTTTAAGGCATTGTATATTTTAAGGCTTATCCATGCATCAGTAGCGGCATAGATAATTTGTGGTTTTGTTAACACTTTGGTTTCCCAGTTTGTCAACCGTTGCGATTTTGACAACCGCATGTGAAACAACATTGCTGTCAATTTCCGTAGGCTTTTAACTTTCAATCCAAGCTCTTCAGCCATATCCTGAACATCAGCAAAACCGGCAGCGGTAAAATTATACATTGATTGAAGCGATTTTATATCATCATGAACAGCAGCTCCTGCCTTAATAATGTTATCTGAAGATAAAATGTGTATGATTTCGTTTGACAAAGGCCTGATGTTAAGTCGAAACAGAAAAGCTTTTTCATCCGAAGCCAATTGCAATAACGCCACCTTATTTTGGTTGGCAATACCTTTCCGAAAAGAGGGTTTTGTTTCTGTATCAAAACCAATTACATCACAGGTCGAAAGATATTCAAAGGCTTCCTTTTCTTGCTTATCATTGCTCACGACAATAATTTCTTCCGAGAAAGTAACCTTTGGTAGTTTCTGGATATTGTTTTTGTCTATTTCCTCAATATTGAACTTATTCATGAATGCGATCACTTTTGTTAAATTCTTCACTAACTATAAGCCGGTGAAGTTGTTCTGTCAGCATCAGCGTCCGGATTCCCCAGTGATGCTCAAAATTATATTTACATTCCCACACGGCATCATTTCGAATCTGTTCATCACCATCTCTGTATTGAGCCATAAAATTTCCAATATCCTGATAGATGTCAGCAAACAATTCCGACACTTCAACGTGAAAATAGTCTTCAGTGTTCATCAGGAAATTGTCTTCCAAATGAATGGTAACATCCAAATCACCCAGTTTTTCTTTCAGGCTGGTTTTTATGTATTCATAATGCTCGGGTGTTACATAATATTCCAATTCTCCCTGCAATTCATTTTCAAGTGATGGTAGTTGACAGGCTTTGGCATACAACAAAGGCAACATGTACTGACATTGTACCAAAAAATCTTTTGGAGTTATTCTGGAAGCAGATTCAATAAGCTCTACCGTATTTTTGGTGATTTCTACAAATTCTAAAACGTGATGCTTGTTATCCATTCTTTTATTTTTTACAAAGGTGAAAAAAATGTTAGTAATATAGGAACAATTAACAGAAATAATACTATTGTTTCACATCAACTGTTGTTATAAGTCAGCAGTGTTTAGCTTTATTAAACAAAAAATCCCGGCAGTATATACCGGGAGTTTTTGGTCTATTTGGAAATATCTTATTTAGGCTCTGCTGAAAAACACGAAACACAATAAAAGTCAAGGATTTATATCATTACCTAAAATTATAAATGCAAGGTTTTTGCATTGAGTTCTAGAAAAGCATGGATTTATAAATAGCATTATGTGACAAAACATTCATTAGTTGTGATCCATTAAGCTAAATTTTACAATCAATATAGTTGTAAAAACACGAAGATTGTGTTTGTTGGCCTGATGCACACCATATTCCTCGTTGACTGCGAATCGAAGTATGCTAATACGTCTTCTTCTTGTCGCCTTGAATATAGTGCACCTCAGACTTTTTCAGCAGACCCTATTTACGTTTTTTCTTTCCTTTTTTTTGTGTGACTTTTTCTTTCATCATTTCAAAAGAGATGGGTGTTGCCACAAACAGAGATGAATAAGTACCAATTACAACCCCCAGCAACAGGGCAAAAACAAATCCCCGTATTACTTCACCACCAAAGACAAAGATGGTAAACAACACAAAGAATGTACTCATTGATGTACTGAAGGTCCGGGATATCGTACTGTTGAGAGCATTGTTAATGTTTATTCCGTTTTCCCGCTTGGGGTATATTTTCATGTACTCACGGATGCGGTCAAATACCACCACCGTATCGTTGATTGAATAACCCACAACCGTTAGTATGGCAGCAATGAATGCCTGGTCTATTTCCAGGCTAAAAGGCATGATGGTATAGAACAATGAGAAAAAGCCCAAAACAAACAAAACATCATGCATAAGTGCAGCAATAGCCCCGACAGAATACTGCCATTTTCTAAACCGGATTAAAATATAGAGGAAAATAATAATCAAAGCCAGGCCAATGGCAATATAAGCTTTTCTGAGGATATCATCTGCAATGGATGGCCCTACCTTTTGTGAAGACTGGCGATAATCCCTCAGGAATGTATCCATGCTTACGTCTTCACCCAATGTTGGCTTAAGTCCTGCGTGCAGCAATGTCTGCACAATAGAGTCTGCTTCCGGTGACTTGTCATCAATCAGGTACTGCGTAACAATCTTCACCTGATTTGCATCTCCAAATGTTATCACCTGTGGCCGTGAACCAAATTCCTTTTCAAGGTCTGCGGCCAGTTCCTGAGGTACTACATCTTTCTTAAATTCCACGATATAAGTACGTCCCCCAGTGAAGTCAATACCCGGATTCAATCCTCTGCTCAACAATGAAATAATAGCAATGGCAATCAATGCGCCTGAAATAACATAAACCACTTTACGCTTTTCAAGGAATTTAATATTTAGTCCTTTGAATGCGTTCCGTGTAAGCTTGGTATCAAACGTGACGTTTTTATCTTTATCCAGCAGGGAAGTAAATACCAGCCTTGTGATAAATATAGCTGAGAACAGGGATGAAATAATACCAATCATCAGTGTGGTTGCAAAACCCTGAATCGGGCCAACGCCGAAACGATAAAGGATAATGGCTGTAAGCAGTGTTGTGATGTTGGCATCAAGAATGGCCGAATAAGCATTACTGTAACCGTCCTTAACGGCAAGTTTCAGGCCTTTGCCGGCAGCAAGTTCTTCTCGAATTCGCTCGTATATCAGCACATTGGCATCTACCGACATACCGATGGTAAGCACAATACCTGCAATACCGGGTAAGGTAAGCACAGCCCCAAAGGATGCCAGCACGCCAAGAATAAAAAACACATTAGCAACCAACGCAATGTCTGCTACCCACCCGGCACGGTTGTAGTAAAAAACCATGTACAGCAGGATCACAAAAAACGCTATAAGGAAAGATTTAAAACCGGCATCAATGGCACGTTGCCCCAGTGTTGGACCAACAATTTCTTCAGATATGATTCTTGCAGGGGCGGGCATTTTTCCGGATTTAAGTACATTGGCAAGGTCGTCTGCTTCCTGCACAGTAAAATTGCCTGTAATGGATGACCGTCCCCCCTTGATTTCATTTTGAACGGTCGGGAAAGAATATATATAACCATCCAGCACAATGGCAATGCTACGATCAATGTTGTTTCGTGTGATTTTTGCCCAACGTTTGGCTCCTTCGCCGGTCATTGTCATACTGACTTCGGCGGAAGCCTGATTCTGGCCAAATTCTTTACGTGCATTTTCAATCACATCACCACTAAGTACAGCACCACCATCACGTGTGGCTTTCAAAGCAACCAGTTGATAAATACCTTCCTGAACATTGCCCTCAGCATCCTGAATTGCTTTAAAAGTCCAGGAAAATTTCAAGTCAATGGGTAAAACAGCCTGTACTTTGTCCAGATGTAAGTATCTGTTAACTTTAGCGGTATCTTTAAAATGCGCCACCCCTATTACCGGTCCACGCATTGGTTCTCCTTGTTGATTGACGCTCGGATTCAGAATAGCAAACAATGGATTTTCTTCTTTCCATTGATCAACCTCTTCCATTTCACTGGCCGAAGCATCAGCAGTGTCATCCAGCAATCCGCTTTCCGGAATAACAGTATCGTCTTCAAACTCTGCGATATCAATCTCTTGTTCTTCGGTAGCTGTATCCCTACTGGTTTCTTCTTCAATTTCCTCTTCAACAGTGTCTTTTTCGGCAATGGAATCTTGTTCTTCTTCAGGAATAACACCCTGAATCTGAGCAATGATAGAATTTGCCTGCATTATACTTTGGTATATTTCAGAGAAATTATAGGTTTCCCAGAATTCCAGTTTTGCTGTGCCCTGCAACAGGTCCCGAACACGTTCGGGGTCTTTTATCCCTGGCAATTCAATGTGAAAACGACCATGAACAGATACATCACGTTGAATATTCGGTTGTACAACCCCAAAATGGTCAATACGCTTGCGCAGTATCTCAAAGGCATTGTCATAAGATGTCTGTAGCTCTTCACGCAGGTAATCCGTTACTTGTTCATTTGTGGAAGAAATGGAGATTCTATCCTTGTTTTGTGGCGTAATAAACAACGGCGCCATGCTTTCTCCTTCGGCAATGGATTCAAAAGCTGTTTTGAAATCAGCCACATAGTTTTCGTTGCCCTTTTCCTGTAGCCGGTCGGCTTCATTGAGGGCCTTATTAAGCACAGGATTGTCTTTTTCGTTGGACAATGCTTTGATAATATCCCTGGCTTCAATCTGAAGGGTTACGTTCATACCACCTTTTAGGTCAAGCCCAAGGTTGATTTGCTTGGCTTTACAGTCCATGTAGTTGTGTTCGGTAAAAAGCTTATACACCACTTCACCGGACATCGAATCAAGATAAGCCGACTTCAATGAATCCACTAAATCCAGTTTCCGCTCTTCGTTAACTGTATCTCCCAGCATATTGTCTGCTTTTTCAACAGCAAATGCTTTGGCATCTTTTTCTACCTGGTACGTTTTTAAGGAAAACGACAGGTAATAAACCACAATAAGGCTCAGAAGAATGATAATTGTAAGTACTACACCTTTATTCCGCATGTTTTAAATCTTTTAATTATCTAACTTTATGAATTGGCTTGCAAATATATTGATAATTTTTAGAATCATAAGGTATTTTAAGAACTAATGTTTGTGAAAGATTAAATTCATACGTTTAAAATCTATCACAGCCCTGTATTTATCAAGTAGATCACAGCCAATAAGCCCTTCAATTTCAAAGTCAAAATATTTTTGATAAAGATCCCGGATGTGAGAAAGATCCATCAGGCCGGCAGTTTCATTATTCAGTGGAAAAGCTTCAACCGCAATGCCGGAAATATTTCCCAACCTATGTCCTTCTATCATTGTAGAAATACCAGAAGAAAACGCATCTTCATCTTCATCCATTTTTCTCTCTGTAAAATAAGGAGAGAAAGTTTCTTCATGAAAGACGGAAATTGAAGCACCCGTATCAATAATCACAGCCGCTTGCAGCTTATCAGCATAAATGCGACATATCAAATGCAATCCGCCTCCCTGTATTTCAATTTTCTTCAATGGTATCCGGATGATCATGTTTTATCTGTTTTCCGGGATTCAACACTTTTCCGCTTACCCGCCTGAAATAGGCAGGGTCTTTACGGGCAATGCTTATCAGTATTGATCCTACAATTAAACTTACAATAATTATGGCATAGCCGTATTGCATTAATTCCAGGCCGTCAACAACGCCCATTTCATACGCAAGTGTAACCAGTACTGCCGGGATAATTCCTTTAGGTGACAACACGGCCATAATAATCATTTCCTTGTAATCAAGGTTTTTTGATGAAAATGATTTAATACTTACCCATCGCATCAACGCAAATATCAGAACAAGCGCAAGGGCTATCAAAAACACCCATGTGCTGTAATATTCCAGTTTCATTCCCATATAAACAAAAAAGTATGCCTGAATCAACATGAGAAGTTCATCAAAAAAGCTTTGCTCATTGCGTGTATATTCCCTTGCCTTTTCAGTGACTTTTTCTGTAAACCAGTTTTTGAAAGGACGGTGATTGATGTTTCCGCTCATAATGCCAAATGCAAGCACAGCAAACCCCCCGTTGAAGCCAGCTATTTCGCTTATACCAAACAGTATAAGAATAAATGCAAGGCTGGCAAACATGGTGTTTTTCACATAGCTTAAAGTACGGAGGACCAATATCCATACAACACCTGCCACAAAGCCGCTTAACAGTCCCAATAAAATTGATTTGGCGACAAACTTACCCATTGGCAGATTGCCCATTTGCTCCTGCCAGATAAAATCAAAGAACAACAAACCACCAACAAGGCAAATCATATCTGTGAGCAGGGATTCGTATGTAAGTATTTTACGGCTTTTTTCTTTTAATCTCAGGGCTTTTACAATCGGAATGAGCAAAACAGAAGAGGTTCCGCTCAATACAAACCCCAAAAACAACGAAGACATCCAACTCATGTGCGCTATAAAACGAGCTGCAGCGGTAACCAGCACTAAGCCCACAATGACATTAAAAATTGTAAACAACAGTGAATTGCCGGGAACGCGGCGAATGTTTTTAAAGTTGAATTGTTTGCCCACCATATATATTATGACATTGAGTGTGATGGCAGCAAATGTACCGCCAAGTTTTCCCACGGTAGTTTCCACATCCACAAAAAAACCAAGTATTATTCCGGCAATCACAAAAAACAAGGCACTTGGAATGCGCAGGCTGATGAAAAATCTGTTAAAATAAAAAGAGGCAAACACCAGTATGCCAAGCAATAAGACAATTAACGGAATATCCATAATATTTTATATTAAACCTTTATCTATTATTTCCATCATAGTTAACAGACAACCAAAATAAGGAATAATTATGAAAACAAAAGCAATTTTTACAAGTATTTTTATCGCAACAATGTTATTTGTTGCCTCACCTGTGGATGCACAAAGAGGTGAAAAACCACGAAACTCAGGACAAAAACCTGGACAAAAATCCCTGTGTGATCACATTCCTGATTTAACGGAAGATCAGGAAAACCAGATCAAAGAATTACGCGCTGATTATTTGTCTGCTGCCAGGGACCTAAAAGCCGACATTGGTATTAAGCGCGCCGAAAAGAAAAAGCTTATGATCGCTGACAACCCAAACCAAAACGCGATCAATGTCAAAATCGATGAGATTTCTGATCTCAAATCGCAATTGCAAAAAAAGAAAGCAGAAAAACACATTAAAATTCTTAACCTGCTCACCGATGAGCAAAAAGCCTCTTTCGAAGGCTGTATGCACGGCATGCACTCCAAAGGCACAATGCACAAAGACTGCATGCACGGAAAGCAAGGCAGAATGGGAAAACATGATTGCATGCATAACAAGTAATGTTAGACAAAACCATGCCTTAGAGCACGGGCAATCACAGTTTTTGTAAAATAAAAAAGCTGATGTTATTTTATAACGTCAGCTTTTTTTATCTTTACCACATGGCACAGGTAATGATTATAAAAATCATTATGTTCCTGATGTTGGCTTCCCCGGGGACAAAAGAGAACATCAGGGCAGATAAACTGTGGAGTGACCATTTGGGTAATATTTATGTATTGAGAGGCAATAGTTTGCATAAATACAATCAAAAATGGGAACTTCTCTCATCCTACGATTGGCAGGCAAATGGAGAGATTACTAATGTAGATGTAAGTGATCCGCTACGTATAGTAGTGTTTTCTGAAAACGCCAATCAGGTTATATTTCTTGACAATAAATTGAGCATAATTTCGGATCCTTTTAATCTGGATGACCTGAATTATTATGATGTATCAGTGGTATGTAAAGCCTCAACCGGGGGGTTTTGGTTGTTCGATAATCTTGACAAACAGCTTGTTTACGTCAACCATCAGGGGAATGAAGAAATTAAATCCGGTATGGTTGATATGTATTCAGGGTTTCCTGATATGATGCTTGAACATTCCGGACACATCTATGTAGGGTATCATAAACAAGGTATTGTAGTGTTTAACAATCAGGCTGCTTACGTAAAATCCCTTCCTTTTACGTTTGAGAATTCTTTTCAATGTCATGAAAGCAATATCATTTATTTAAATAATCAAAAGGTTTTTTCTTACAATATTGAATTAACAAAAGAGAAAATTATCTTTAGTGATTTACCTGATATAAAAGATTTTACCCTGTACGAAGATGCGTTGTATTATATCAGTGGTCAAGAGGTAAGAAAAAAATTGTTGAAAGAATAATCCGATTTTCTGCTTTTATTTATAAAAAACCTTTGTATCTTAGGCAAGTGAAATTAAGTTAATAATAATTATATTATGCATATTGCAGTAGCCGGGAACATCGGATCAGGAAAAACAACATTAACACGACTGTTGGCCAAACATTATAAGTGGGAACCACATTATGAAGATGTGGATGACAATCCTTACCTGACGGATTTTTATGAAAACATGCAACGTTGGTCATTTAACTTGCAGGTATTTTTTCTCAACAGCCGTTTTAATCAAATTTTAGAAATACGCAAAAGCGGAAAAAATATTATCCAGGACAGAACCATCTATGAAGATGCATATATTTTTGCTCCCAACCTGCATAGCATGGGGCTTATGTCCACCAGGGATTTTGATAATTACCAGTCTCTGTTTAAGTTAATGACCAGCCTGGTAGATCCGCCTGATCTGTTAATTTACCTGAGATCAAGTGTCCCCAATCTGGTTGATCAAATTGCCACGCGCGGGAGAAAATACGAAAACAGCATCCGTCTGGATTATCTGAAACGCCTGAATGAACGCTATGAAGCATGGATATCAGGTTATAAAGACGGCAAATTACTCATCATTGATGTTGATAATACAGATTTTTCCGGAAAAACCGATGATTTGAGAAACGTTGTCAATAAAATTGATGCTGAAATCCACGGGTTGTTCTGATCGTTGGCCCTGGCTACCCGCCAATAATTTTTTTGATCTCTTTCCTGATGTTTCCCCAGCGGACATCGTCCATGCTGGTTCCTACAACCTCAATAACATTGGCACCAAGCAAGTTAGCAATATTCCCGGCATGTTTCAGGTCCAGACCTTCGGACAAACCATAAAAAAAACCGGCAGCGAAATTATCCCCGGCTCCCGTAGTATCAAGGCATTTTGCCAGACGACCTTTGACCAGCACCTTTTCATCACCACGGTGTATCAAAGCGCCCCTGCGTCCAATTTTCACAATGGCTGTATCAACCATCTCAGCAAAGGCAATAACAGCTTCTTCAGGTGATTTTCCAGGGAAAAAACTTTCAGCTTCTTCTTCGTTGGCAAAAACAATATCCACGTGATCACGGACAAATGGTTTCAGAAAATCTATTTCGGCGCTTACAATATTGTATGAAGCCAAATCAATAGCCAGCTGCAAATTGTTTTTCTTCGAAATTTCGGCGGCACGCGTCAACAAATCGTGATTTTGTACCAGGTATCCTTCAAGATAAAGGATGTTGTACCCTTCAAAATCTTCATCCTTGAGGTCTTCAGGCATGAGAGATATTGCAGCTCCCAGGTGTGTCGCAAATGTACGCTCACCATCTTTGCTCACAAGCGCAAGGGCAGTACCGGTTGGGATATCTGCACGCATCATGCGGGGTTTTACACCGTAATCATTAAGTTCATTTTCGTAAAAATCACCCAGTTCGTCTTTTCCTACTTTGCCAATAAAACCCGTTTCGACACCAAGTTTTGCAAGGCTGCGTATGGTATTGGCAGTAGCGCCACCGGTAACCTGTTGTTTTTTGAATTTTTCAGCCGCTTTCAATAAATCAGCACTTTTTCCAGCCTCTACAAGCTGCATGCTACCTTTAGGTAACTCATTGATTTCCAAAAACTCATCTTCTTCAAGGGTGGTCATTATGTCCACCAGTGCATTTCCAATTCCAATAATTTTTAACATAAACTGTATTTTTTTTTGAAATTATTTGGTAAAAATAATAATTGACTGTAGATTTGCACCCACGAAAATGAAATAATTTCAATTTTTCGATTTTTGTAACACACATTCCTCCTTAGCTCAGTTGGTTTAGAGCACCTGACTGTTAATCAGGGGGTCCTAGGTTCAAGTCCTAGAGGGGGAGCAAAGTAATAACAAAGGGTTTAGCGGTATTATCCGTTAAGCCCTTTTTTCATTTGGGTTTTACTGTTGAGTGAAACTTATCACCCCAACCTGAAGGACAGGGGGTTAAGCGTGTGCTTAACCAGAGCCGGTTAACCACGGGATTTATGTCGGGGTTTTGAGGCGAAATATAAAACAGAAAGGGCTTTAGCCCTGATATGCTTTTATGAATTCTGATACCAAGTTGCGTTCACTTCGGCAAGCTCAGCACATCGCAACTGTGTAATATGTATTATACTTATTGATGATTACTAAAAATTACAATATATTGAT
>CAZGPW010000200.1:0-3761 GCA_964527535.1 uncultured Bacteroidales bacterium | reverse complement strand
ATGAAAAAAACAGACTTAGAAAAACATTTGTAGCAACAAAATCGAAAAAATATCAGCTTATCTCACTGAATACCTGCGTTTTGTTAAAGTAAAATCCGTAATAAGTCAATAAATCTTTTTAACGCTCAAATTGAAAACAACTTAACCTATAATGTTAACGTCATAACGAAAATGTTTGAACGCGAACATGCCCTAAAGCTTGAGAATGTAAAAAGGAATTTAAACATTGCTAAAATCGCACTCTCAAACAGTGATTTAGAGATTGGTTCAGATGGTTTTAAGAAAGAAGTGATTAATCAGAATACCTCAGAAACTAAAGAGGTTTTGCTTAATAAGTGGTACCTTAACGGTGAGCTGTTGTATGGGAACACTGATTTTGTTGACAGTTTAAAAAATCTGCTCGGGGGCACTGTAACCATCTTTCAGAAAACAGATGTGGGTTTTGTAAGGGTGTCAACAAATGTCTTATCTGACAATAAAACCCGTGCAATTGGAACTTATATACCTTTCGATTCCCCTGTCAGTAAAGCAGCGTTGAACGAAGAACCATATTATGGGCGAGCTTACGTTGTTAACGACTGGTACACAACCGGATACAACCCCATTGTGGATGGCAGTGAAATCATTGGCATGGTGTACGTTGGAAATAAAGAAAAGGACATCAATGAGATTAAGCAGATTCTTTATGAGCTTAAAATCGGAAAAAGTGGATATCCATTTGTGTTTGATAAACATGGTTATTTAATAGTGCACCCCCACAGAGAAGGGGAGTATTGGGGTGACAGCCTTTTGTTTCAAAAAGTCAGAAAGCAAAAAAATGGATTGATTAACTATTATTACGAAGGCGATAAAAAAACGGTGTCATTTCAATATTTTGACAAATTTGAGTTTTATGTGGCGGCTTCAATTTATCCTGAGATTGAAACCAAAAGCCTTCGTCGGGATGTAATTATTGGAGCCCTTATTACAAGCATTGCTTCAATTCTGCTGCTGTTGGGGCTTATATATTACTTTACCACGGATAAGATTCATCGGTTTTTCACTGAATTACAAAAGTCAAGGTTAAAACTGGATACCGTTAGTCGTGAACTTGAAGAAACAGAAGAGCGTTATCGGAAACTTTTTGATAGTACCGGGGATGATATCTTTGTAACCGATGAAAATGAAAACATTGTTGAAGTTAATAATGCAGCATGTGAAACCCTGGGCTATAAAAAAAGTGAATTGCTTCAGAAAAAAATGATAGATATTAAGTCAGACAAATTCAAAGAAAATGTATCAAAAAACCGCAAAATAATATTTGAGAGGGGAACTCACACATTTGAATCTGAACACGTAACAAAATCCGGGGCTATAATTCAAGTTGAGTTTACAAGCAGATTGGTAAAATACGGTAACGAGAGGCTGATATTAAGTGTAGTCAGGAATATCAGTGAAAGGGTTGAGTCTGAACGTAAAATCCTGAGCGCCGTTATAAGGGGTGAAGAAAGGGAGAGGCAAAGGTTTGCAGTAGAGATGCATGATGGATTGGGCCCCCTTTTGTCCACCATTAAATTGTACGTTAATGAGCTAAGAGCATCTACGCTTTCAGATGAGGAAAGGAAAGACCTGATAAAGCACAGTAATGAATTAATTGATGAAGCTGTTAATGCCACAAGAACTATTTCAAATAATCTTATGCCCACAGTGATACATTCTTATGGTTTAATTAAAGCCGTAAAGGCTTTTTGTGATAAAGTGAATAAGACAAATAAGCTGAACATTAATTTTGAGGCGGAAAATATTACAGAAAGGCTTGACAGCAACTTAGAGCTTATTTTATTCAGGATTATCAATGAGCTGATTAACAACACCATCAAACACGCTAAAGCAAATAGTGTTTTTATTTTATTGGTAAAGTATAATGACAGGTTATCACTCTACTTCAGAGATGATGGCATTGGTTTTGATGTGGATCAAATTATATATGCTGAAAACAAAGGCATGGGGTTGAAAAACATTATCAGCAGGGTGAAATCTATAAACGGAAAATACAGTTTTAGCAGTAAGCCCGGAGAAGGCTTTTCAATAACAATAGAAATAAACATATAAGATTTAATATGAGCGATAAGATTAAAATATTTATAGTTGATGACCATGAGATATTCAGAAATGGCTTAAAAATGGTACTTGGTAAGCTCAATTATGTTGAAATTGCAGGTGAAGCAACTGATGGTAAACAATTTATTGGTATGCTTGACAATATCCATCCCGACATTGTTTTGATGGACATTGAAATGCCAGATTTAAATGGTATTGAAGCCACAAAAATAGCGTTGAAGAAAAACCCCGGGCTTAAGGTAATAGCCCTGACCATGTTTGGCGATGACGAATATATTCAAAGTATGCTGGATGCGGGAGCAAAAGGGTTTCTGATGAAAAACATAAATAAGGAAACCCTTGATAAAGCTTTGAAGACAGTATATAATGGGGGTAATTATTATTCGGAAGAGCTGTTTGACTTTTTCACTAAGCAGCTTACCAAAGAAAAGGAGCCTGAAAAAAAGGAAGATGAATTGAATTTAACACGTAGGGAAAAAGAGGTGCTTCAACTGCTTTGTGAAGGCCTTAGCAACAAAGAAATTGGTGAAGCTTTGTATATCAGTGAGCGTACAGTGTTGGGGCACAAGACAAACCTGCTTACAAAGACCAATACCAAAAATTCATTGGCATTGATGGCTTATGCAATTAAAAATAAACTGGTGGTGATTTGAAACGGCCTTCTGAAATTAAGCCACCGGTATCTTTACTGTAAATCTGCTGCCCACATCAGGGGTGCTCTCCACGTCTATTTTTCCATTGTACAGTTCCACCATTTTTTTTGTGATGGATAACCCTAATCCGCTGCCGGGGACGCTTTGAGTTTTAGTGTTTTTTATGCGAACAAAATCCTGGAACAGCAGTTCGGTGTCCTCTTTAGTCATGCCTATTCCAGTATCTTCAACGCTTATATAAATATTATTTTCTGTCGTTTTGAGTATGATTTCTACTTTACCCTTTTCCCTGTTATATTTTAATGCATTTGAAATAAGGTTGTTAAAAATTATTTCAATTTCGTTTTTATCGGCATTGAGGTAAATATCATCATCCCCCTCAATACTAACTTTTATATTGCTTTGCGATGCCATTGGTTCAAAACAATCAATGACAGTTTTTGCAATTTCCTTTATGTCAAGTTTCTGGATGTTTCTGATTTTATTACCACTTTCTAACCGATTAAGGTCCAACAAATCTGAAATTAACCCCCTCATTCCTTTTATTCTTTCCATTGAACGTTCTATCATGTGCATATAATCATCAATTGTATCACCAACTTGTTTGTCTTTCATCATTTTAAGGTATCCTTCAATCGCATTAATGGGTGATTTTAGTTCATGTGATAAAACCGACAGAAATTGGAATTTGTTTCCTTTACCTGTTTTCTGCAATGAACGTGTCATTCGTTTCAGGTAAAGGTTTTTTGTTATGTTCTCCACCGAGGTTTTTAATTCATCGGGTTTAAATGGCTTGGCAACAAAGTTGTAAACACCGTAATTGGTTGCTTTTATGGCCAGGTCTAAGGATGCGTATGCGGTGATCATCATAACACCGATATCATATTCCTTTTTTTGGATATATTCAAGCTGTATTAGCCCCCGAATAAGTCTGACATAATTATCAATAAAAATTAGTAATTATGCAAACAGACATGAAAAAAAGAAAGTTTACAAAAGAACAGAAGC
>CAZGPW010000199.1:0-34171 GCA_964527535.1 uncultured Bacteroidales bacterium | reverse complement strand
CCACGCCGGCAGGCATGACAGACGGGTTAGCATTTCTGCGTCTCCGCGGTGAAAATTTTGTGCATCTGTTTTTTAATTTTAGCACTGAGTAGTTACATTTTCAATAATCAATCGGCAATTATAAGAAATTTGTCAAAATTATTTAAAATAATTGTTAATTCGTGTTAAACATATTTTTGATCTTAAATAAATTACTATATTTGATTAAAATAAAAAGTAAGATTTAATGAAATATAATGATGCTGCCATTCATGAAGTGCTCAGAAAATATTTTGGCTTTGATCGCTTTAAAGGCTTACAAAAAGAGGTTATTCATGCACTCCTTGATGGTAACGATTGTTTTGTGTTGATGCCTACCGGGGGAGGAAAATCTTTGTGTTATCAGTTACCCGCTTTGGTAAGTGAAGGTACAGCGATTATTATCTCCCCCCTGATTGCCCTGATGAAAAATCAGGTGGATGCCATGCGCGGGTTTAGTTCAGATTCCGGAATTGCACATTTTTTGAATTCTTCGCTGACAAAAGCAGAAATTCAGCGGGTGAAAGATGATGTGTTAAATAAACACACAAAATTGCTTTATGTAGCTCCTGAATCCTTGGGGAAAGAAGAAAATGTTGAATTTCTAAAACAGGTGCATATATCATTCTATGCCATTGATGAAGCGCATTGCATTTCCGAATGGGGACACGATTTCAGGCCTGAGTACAGGCGCATTCGCCCCATTGTTAACAACCTGAGTAATTCACCCGTCATTGCCCTTACGGCCACGGCAACTCCAAAGGTGCAACACGATATCCAGAAAAACCTGGATATGCTAGGTGCTGAAGTATTTAAATCTTCTTTTCGGCGTAAAAATTTGTATTATGAAGTCAGGGACAAAAAAAACGCAACACACGACCTGATTCGTTTCGTTAAAGAAAATGCAGGAAAATCCGGGATCGTGTACTGCCTGAGTCGTAAAAAAGTAGAAGAACTTGCAGAAACATTACAGGTGAATGGCATTAATGCTTTGGCTTATCATGCAGGTATGGATTCTGCAACAAGAACAGCAACGCAGGATAAATTTCTCATGGAAGAAATTGATGTCATTGTGGCTACCATTGCTTTCGGCATGGGTATTGACAAACCCGATGTGCGCTTTGTTATCCATTATGATATTCCCAAAAGCCTTGAATCGTATTACCAGGAGACAGGTCGTGCTGGACGCGATGGTGGTGAAGGGAAATGCATCAGTTTTTACAGTTATAAGGATATTGAGAAACTTGAAAAATTTATGCAGGGCAAACCTGTGGCAGAACAGGAAATAGGAAAACAATTGCTCCTGGAAACTGTGGCCTATGCCGAATCAAGCGTTTGCCGCGTCAGGCAATTACTGAATTATTTCGGCGAAGAAATGAAAGAAGATTGCGGTCATTGCGATAATTGCCTGTATCCAAAAGAAAAGATTGAAGGAAAAGATTATGTGCTGATTGCCCTTGAATCAATTGTCACTGTAAAAGAAAGGTTTAAAGCAGAACACCTTTCCAATGTACTGGCCGGAAAAACCAACGCTGCTGTATATGCCTATAAACACGACAAACTGGATATTTTTGGCATGGGAAAAGACCGTGACCCTAAATTCTGGAATTCTGTGTTCAGACAGGCGTTGATAGCTCATCTTATCAGAAAAGACATTGAAAATTACGGATTGCTGAAGCTTACCGATAAAGGCAGGGAATTTTTGGAAAATCCATATAGCTTTACCTTGATCAAACACCACGATTACGACAGCACTGACAGCGAATCGGAAATGGAAGGCTATGGCGGGTCAAGCGCCTCCGATCAGGTATTGTTTGCCATGTTGAAAGACCAGCGAAAAATTATGGCCAAAAAACTGGATCTGCCTCCATACGTTATTTTCAGTGATCCTTCACTGCAGGAAATGGCTACACAATATCCAATAACAGAGGAAGAACTCATCAAAATATCCGGTGTAGGCGTGGGGAAAGCAAAAAAATATGGAAAAGCTTTTCTTGATATAATCGAAAAACACGTTGATGAAAACAACATTGACAGGCCTCAGGACATGGTTGTGAAATCGGTGGTTAAAAAATCCGGAAACAAAGTTTACATCATTAAAAGTATAGATAAAAAAATGCCGCTGTCCGACATTGCAGAGGCAAGAGGGCTAACATTGCTTGAACTTATTGAAGAAATTGAAGCCATCATTAATTCAGGCACTAAAATCAATATTGATTATTACCTGAATGAAGTGATGGACGAAGAACGCATTGATGAACTCTATGATTATTTTCTTGAGGATTCCGAAACCGGCTCTATTGACGAAGCGCTTGAAGAGTTTGAAGATGAGGATTATACAGAAGAGGAAATTCGCATGGTTCGCATTAAATTTATTTCCGCTGAAGGAAATTAAGAGGCCTTCTAATGCTATCAATGCTTGACCGCGCGTCCTTTCCATAATGGCTTTGTGTTATAGGCCACCAGCGTAGTAACTACCGTCCAGAATGGATAAATTGCACTAAAAATGATGTTATCGGTTAACCCGAATGGTATCTTGTATTTTAATGACACCAGATACATAAGTAAATTATCATATAATATTTTAAACATCCAAAGGAAAAGCATCGTTATAAAGGCCTGATGAACTATTAAAACCGGAATACTGACGATAAAACCTATCTGGATACCCCCAAAAACAAACATGGTGAACTTACTGCTGCCACAATGATAATGTTTTGTTTTGCTCATCCATCTCGCACGCTGTTGAATGAATTTTTTCCAGGATTCCGATGCATTGGTTGTTACAAGTGCCTCCCGATCCGCATTGAAAGCAATGGGATTTTTGTTTGCCTTTAGCGTTTCCATCAAAAAGATATCATCACCCGAACTGACATGGGCTTTAAAAGGATCATGCAATCTGTTTATCATTTCTCGTTTAATTGCCATGTTGGCTGCATTGCTTAATACAGGTGTGCCAATTCCCGCTGTTCCCATTGTTACGGCAAGCAAACTAAGCGACTCAGCAGACTGCAAGCGTCCTATGCCGGATTTACCCACATGAATGACCGGCCCCAGCAACAAATCTGATTTTTTTAATGCTGCTTGTCTCATCATGCTTTTTATCCAGTTTGGACTGACACGGCAATCGGCATCTGTGGTTAGGATGTAATCATACGTACTATTGTTCAATCCGGTAAGGAGGGCTGCTTTTTTCCCGGTTTTATCAGCTGGTAAATGTAAAAGCATGGCATTTAAATTGTGTTTTTTTATGGCTTGGCTGATGATTATATCCCCCCCGTCAGTGGAATGATCATCAACAAAAAACACCTGAAAGTGTGATGATGGCCAGGTTTGGTTAACCAAATCATGTATTAGTTTTTTGATGCTGTGTGCTTCATCACGGAACGGAATGATGACATTGACACGAGGCCGGGTTTTTGCAGGCTGATGACCTTTGTTTTCCCGGTATAGCTTAATTATCCCTGCAGCGAGTAAACTCACAAAGGCAGTATAAACCAGAATCAACAACAGCACAAAAATCCACATGGTTTATTGATGTTTTTTAGTCCATTTTCTGATTTATGCAGACAGAAAATATCAAGGTTAAATTTCAAAGCCCAAAGATCAAAATAAATTCCAATATGCAAATGCAAAAAGAACAACTTTATACTTTCTGTGTCCTGTCTTCCCGGCTTTGCTTATCTTGAATGTCGCCCTTATAGTATTTTCTGGTACATTACGGAACTGAGTTTCCGGGTTTTGGATATGTTGTTTGTCATCATTATTAGCCTTGACATAACACTATGGTTTCGTCCATTCAAGCATTTGATAATTCGTTGTATGCATGCCTGTTTTTTCATACACCTTTATGGCATTTTCATTTGCTTTGTCCACATACAGGCGTATGCCTTTGTAATCCATATTTGTTTTTACAATGTCTTTGAGGTAAGCATACATGGCACGATATACTCCCTTTTTACGAAATTCGGGTATAACATAAACAGATTGCAGCCAAATGAAATAGCCGGCACGCCAGTCACTCCATTCAGGGGTTACCATAAAACAGCCAATTAGTTTTTTGTTCTCTTCTGCGACAAAATATTTTGCTTTTTGAACATCGTTAATTACAGATTTAATGCCTTGTTCCAGGGTTTTTATGTCCAGGCTGAGGTTTTCCGTTTCTTTGGCCATGGCAAGTTGAAATTCCACAAGGGTTTTGATGTCGGTTTTAATGGCTGGTCGTATTTTCATGATTTAGTATTTTTTGGTTCAACAAAAACAATGCCCCCACAAGGGCAACAAACAAAACGTTGATAATCCACAGCAAAACCGATGCCGAAATTACGGTGCTTATGTGAATGGTAAAAGGCATAAAAAATATTCCGGTAAGGCTGCCACGTAAACCTGGTTCGCCGAGGGTAAAAACAGGCAGCATGCTCATCAGAAAATACACATTGGCTGCTGCCACAAACACATGCTGTAAATCAATATCCAGCGCAAACATACGGCAAATTAAATAAAACTGCCCGATAAAAACAGCGTATCTGAGCATACTTAATACCAGCAGGCAGAATAAATCTTTTTTACTCACATCGATCAGGTGATGCAGCTTATCCTTGTGTTTTTTCAGAAATCGAATCCGTATCAACAGTTTATAAATCCACGCCAGGTTAAAATACAGCATTATGAGAATAATGGCAGTAATTATGGATAACAGGATGGGAAGATGAAATTTGTCCGTTATAAGTTGGCCATTTGAACAGGTAAGTAAAAAAAACAAAAGCGCGGGAATCCCAATAATAAGTGTTGTGGCAAACTGAGCATAACTTCCAATCAGGCTAAGTACAGTGCCTTCAACCCTGTTTTTATGTTGCAGATACAAAATGCGTCCGGCGAATTCTCCAATGCGATTTGGGGTAAACATGCCTATACTGACTCCACTCATTACAGATCGAAATGCTTTTAACCAACTGAAAGGCTGAAGGCGTTTTGCCAGGAACTGCCATTTGCCGGCTTCTATACCCCAGTTTAGCAGCATCATGAAAAAAATAACGAACAAAATTTTACCGTTATCTGAAAAAGCTTGTTTTACAGCCTCCCATACCTCATGAATGTCCTGTGAATTCTTAACCTGATAATAAACAAGCAGGTAAGCTCCGACGACAATCAGAATCTTGATCAGGAGCTCTGTGGTTTTACATTTCAGCATCCCCCTTAAAGCTGCTTTCGGTTAATGAGTGGCAGCCCCACAACGGATATCAGTCCAAGTATAATCAGCATGATGGTTTGCAGGCTATGCACAACAAGGGCAAAAAGTTTGGCATCGCCTTCAAGCACACCAAAGATCATCATGGTCTGTATGGTCATAAAGTGCCATGCTCCCATGCCATTGGGAGCAGGGGCTATCATGCCATAACTGCCGGCCACAAGTACCGTCAACATTGAAATCATTCCAATGTCCGGGATATTATCAAAAGCAGGCAGGCACATATACAACATAAAATAGTACCCTGTGAAGATCAAAACAGAAAAGAGAATGTATTTCCATGTGTTCTTTAATTTTGTGATGGTTTTGATCCCAGAATAGAAGTTTCGCAGGAAGTCACCGGTTTTTTTGAATATCGCATATTTATTCAGCCGGCCTTTGGCGATATAATACAGCGTTATTATGAGAACAATGAATACAAGCATGAATACAACCCAAAATACAGGGGAAAACAAAAAGTTGACGTTATCTTTAAATCCAGGATTGTCCTGGATGAACGCTGTAATCTCACTTCCCTGGAAAATTATCGCCACAATGGTCAGCAGTAAGAGCATGAGAAAATCCGTTGCCCTTTCTGTTACCATGGTACCCAACACTTTTGAAAAAGGCAGTTTGTCGTATTTCGATACAATCCCGCTACGCGTTACTTCACCAAGTCTGGGGATAGCCAGGTTAACAAAATACATACTCATCACAGCAAAAAAAGTGTTCAAAAGCCTCGGTTTATAATTCCCCATGGATTCAAGCAACTGGTTCCATCTCATTGCCCTGAAAATATGACTGAACAAAGCAATAATCATCGCAGGTATAAACCATGCCCACTTGATCCCTTTCATTTTATGGAATAAAGCAACAAAATCCTGATCTTTGTAAACCAACCAGAACAAAACTATTCCTATGCTTATAAAAAGAAGGAATTTGAGGGTATTTGAGATTTTTTTGTTCATTTTTATGTTCTTGTGTGCAAATATATAATTATTTGACATCTGTTTTGTAAATTTCGCCTGTAATTGTAAAGATAACGTGGACAAGTTTACCCTGAAGGAAACTCCTTTAGGGCCACAACCAAAAATGTAAAATCTATGCCACTAAAACACACTTGTATTGAGCGAAGCCGAAATAAAAACACCAAATCCCACAAAAATAAATATGCATCAATACCTCAAGATGCAGAGAACATTCGAAAAATAATAGTTCATGCTGCTTATCTGGTTCACAAAGTAATCTGTGAAATAAAAGCAGTTGATGAGTTAAACCCGGTTTGGGAAGCACAGATTTTGAGTCACTTAAAATTAACAAATAGACGACTTGCTTACTTAATTAACTTTAATGTTGGTGCGGGGATCAACCGCTTTATAAGGTAATTTAGTGGAATTTTGTGTTTTTGTGGCAAAAAATACACGAATTTTAAAATTAAAGAACTATGGTAAGACCAAAAAAATACCTGGGGCAGCATTTTTTAACCGACCGGCATACCGCGGATAAAATAAGCAATGCATTGGAAAACAAACGTGATTGCCCTGTGCTTGAAATCGGGCCGGGAAAAGGAGTGCTTACCGGGATGTTGATGCATAAACATACAGCTTTTTATGCTGTCGAAACCGATGAGGAAGCAGTTGACTATTTGAATGATGTGTTTCCGCAGCTTGGCAGCCGGTTGATAAAAAAGGATTTCCTGACACTGGATTTATCCGGATTGTCATCGGGAAAGTTATGTTTGATCAGTAATTTGCCATACAATATTTCAAGCCCGGTTTTGTTTAAGGTATTGGAAAACCGCAACCTTGTTGATGAGGCTGTGTTTATGATGCAGCGTGAGGTTGCCAGGCGAATAGCATCTCCCCATGGAACTAAAGTGTACGGTATATTGAGTGTGTTGATCCAGGCTTATTACGATGTGGAATACCTTTTTACGGTAAATGAAGGGGCGTTTTTCCCGAAGCCTAAAGTAAAATCCGGCGTTATCCGCCTTGTCAGGAATACAGAAAAAGACCAGCCAGATGATTACAAATTTTTTAAACAAGTTGTGAAAGCAGCCTTCAATCAACGCCGCAAAACCTTACGCAATTCACTGAAAAGCATATTATCAAGTTTTCCGGTGCAAGATACAGAATGGCTGGGTTTAAGGCCGGAGCAATGCAGTGTGCAGGATTTTATTGAGATTGCACGGCAAATGCAAAATCAAAAATAAATTAAGCACGACAGCTTTACAAATATTTCCCCGTAATGTACCTGACCGGATACCATGCGGCCAAAAATCCGATGAGCAGGACAGTGAAAAAGACAAGCACAAAATCAATGCCCCGTAAAATCACAGGATAAGCATCAATGATGAATGACCCGGAGCCGCCAAGTTTGATGAGGCCGAATTCCATTTGCAACCAGCACAATACCGTACCAATAACAAGGCCAAAAACAGCCCCTACAGCGGTGATCAACCAGCCTTCCAGCAAAAAGATGCGGCTGATGGTTTTGTTGTCGGCGCCAAGGCTGCGCAGGGTATAAATGTCTTCTTTCTTGTCCAGGATAAGCATGGTAAGTGAGCCAATCACATTGAAAGAAGCAATGAGTAAAATAAAACTGAGAATCAGGAACACAGCCCATTTTTCCGATGCCATGATTTTATAAAACAGGGCGTGCTGTTCCTGCCTGTCCCGGATAAGGAATTTATCACCGAGGGAGGCTTGCAATTCCGTTTTTACTTTCTGATCATTGGTACCGGGTGCTAATTTTACTTCTATAGATGACAGCTCATCATCGTATCCGAATATATCACGGGCAAAATCAATGGGCACAATCACGTATTGATTATCAAAATCCTGTTGTATCGAAAAATACCCGGCCACGTAAATGCGTTTCTGATTAATAGCCGTGCTGGCATCCATAAAACTGCCCGTAAAATGCGCGTCGCGTTTTGGCACAAAACAATGAACGGGCGTATGCCTGTTGATACCAAGCGACAGGCTGTAAGCCACGCCTTGTCCGGCCACACATAGCGGAATCCCGTTGTCGTACAATTCAAACTTGCCGCTGGTAATCATCGTATCAACCCCACTGACGTTTGTGTAATTGGAATCCACGCCTTTTAACCTGGCAATGAATTGCTGTTCATCGTATTTTAGCAGGGCATTTTCTTCAACAACCTGAGTAAATTCCTGGACAGCCGGGTGCGATGTTAAGGCTGAAAAGGTACTGGAATCCGGAGTGAAACTTTTGCCTTCGGCAGCCGTGATCTTCAAATCCGGATCAAACGAGTTATACAGGTTTTTGAGCAAATCATCAAACCCGTTGAAAATTGACATTATGACGATCAGTGCCATGGTACCCACACCCACACCAATGATAGAAATCCCGCTGATGATGTTGATGACATTCCGGCGTTTTTTTGAAATCAGGTACCGTTTGGCTATGTATAATGGAAATCTCAATGCTTAACCATTTAATAGTTTATCAATTTTTTCCATGTGATCCAGGCTGTCGTCTTTGTAAAATTGCAGTTCCGGAACGTTTTTTAATTGATGCCGTATCCGGTTCCCCAATTCATAGCGTACCTTTTTTACATTGAAATTCAGCAACTCAACGACTTCTTCTGCTTTTGTTGATGGAAAAACAGAAATATACACTTTGGCAATTGACAAGTCTTTGGTAATGCGCACCATTGTAACTGTAACCATGGCAGAACCAAACCATTCTTTACCATGTTTCACAAAAATATCGCTGATGTCTTTTTGAATCAACTTTGATACCTTATTTTGTCGTTCTGTAAACATAGATGTCAAAAATAATAAAAGAAGTAAACAATACAGGCAGTTTATTCATTATATTTACATTCGATTTGTTTTGGGACATCAATAAATGATTAAAATTGTCGTTGTTTAAAAAATGGATATGATTATGAAAAAACACAGCCAAATTATCATTCACGCATTGTTGGGTTTAATTATGGTTCTGTTTTTCTCCTGTAACCAAAGCAGGGAAGAATTGAACATCAAAGAAGCAGCCACGGGAAACCCCGGGGAAATACTTGTAGTAATGAGCAATGCCAACTGGAAAGGCGAGATGGGACAAGCGATCAGAAATGTGTATCATCAGGATTTATACACAGTACCACAGGAAGAAATGATATTTGACCTGGTTCATGTTGAACAGAAAGATTTTAAAAAACTGAACAAAAGAAACAGGAACGTTATTATTCCCGAAATTGGTAAAGGTGCTGAATACGGGGAAATTAAAAAAGCCACCAACGTGTATAGTAAACCTCAGGTGATCGTGTACATTAAGGCCCCCGATATGCCAACATTTGTGGAAACGGTAAAAGAAAATGAACAAAAACTGATCGAATTGTTTTTAAAAGCGGACAGAGACAGGAGGTTGAAATACCTTAAGGATTATCATGTAGAAGCATACAGAGAACGGCTTGAAAGAGATCACCATGTGTCGATGGCGGTTCCCAAAAATTACAGCTTTGACGAAAACCGTGAAAATTTTGCATGGTTATCTTACGAAACGCAAAAGGCAAGTCATGGTTACCTGGTGTATCGCTTTGGAAAAGCTCAGCCTGACAGTGCAGGCCTGGATTATTTTGTAAAAAAACGAAATAAAGTATTAAAGAAAAATGTGCCGGGCCCCCGCGAAGGCAGTTATATGACTACAGAAACAAAATATCATTATCCGGTTTTATCCAGGCGGATAATCAACAATGAAGAAACCTGGATCATGGAAGGCCTGTGGAAAGTGGAAGGCGATTTTATGGGCGGCCCTTTCGCTGCTTTTATTCAATATGATGATGTCAGGGATGAGTTTGTGTGCATTGAAGCTTTTAGTTATGATCCCAGAGGCGATAACCGTGACCAGATACGCAAAATGAAAGCCGCTTTATACACCATGAAGGTGATGGATTGATGAAAAATGGTTTTATGCATAACAATGTAAACCATTGATTGCGGTCAGTCAATTTTTAAATTTATGTCAATAAAAAACGCTTATGAAAACGTTTTCTACATTAATCATTCTGCTGGGGATATTGATGCTTACTTCCTGTGAATCCCAGGAACACATTTGTGTCACCGTAGTAGATGATGATAACAGCCAGCCGGTTGATTCGGTTTTGGTTGAGGTTAGGGCAGGCAACAACGGAGTTTACGACAAAAATTACGACGATGGTTATACCGATGAAGCCGGTGTTTATGAAACCCACATGATGATTGGCTGTAGTTTTGGTTGCTATGACATTCAAACTACCTTTATCAAGGATGGGTATAAAACCATCACGCAATTAAACAATACTGTTGATACCGTTGCTCTCGTTAAGGAATAGGTACCATTCCGTGGGATTAAAGGGGTTTGGCACCGGTTTTACGTTTCAATGTGCAATGTCTTTATTATGGCATTAAAAAGTAAGCCGTATTGAAATTTTGAACCGTCGGAGATTCAACCAGCAAATGCAACTTTTTCATTTATAAATTTATGGTTCTACTGCCAATTTAATGGGTTATGATTAGCTGCCTGTTTACCTAATCCTTTTGTGTAATGACCGATAGGTTATAAGTCGGAAGTCGGAAGACCGAAGACCGGAGTCGGAAAAAGTATTCACAACTCCTGACTTCCGACTCCCGACAACATTACACCTAACTTTTTAGCTTTATATATTCCTGATTTTCCACTCAGTTTGCAGTAGAACCTCGAAATTAAGGTTTTCTTTACCTTTGCATCCCATACAAATTCGTATTGATAAACATGATAAAAAACATAGATTATTTTTTCAGACTTTTTTTACCTTTACCATCATTTTACAATTAAAGAAATATCATTATGCAAAACGAATTATTTACAAAAAGGCACATAGGCCCTCGCGAAAAGGATATTCGCAAAATGCTTGATACCGTAGGGGTTGATTCTATTGACCAGTTGATAAATGAAACCGTCCCGGAATCCATTAAGCTTGATAAACCCATTGACATTCAGGAAAAGGGCATGTCAGAACATGGCTTTTTATCGCATCTCAAAGGCATTGCCGGAAAAAACAAAGTATATAGGTCTTATATCGGCCAAGGGTATTACGGCACGGTTTTCCCTTCCGTTATCAAACGAAATGTGTTTGAAAATCCGGGTTGGTACACTTCATATACACCTTATCAGGCAGAAATATCCCAGGGAAGGCTTGAGGCTTTATTGAATTTCCAAACTGCCATGTCAGAATTGACCGGCATGGAAATTGCCAATTCATCCTTGCTCGATGAAGCCACCTCGGCAGCAGAAGCAATGTCTCTGATGTTTGACACGCGCAAACGAAAGGACATCAAAGCCGGAAAAAATAAACTGTTCGTTGATAAAAACATTTTTCCGCAAACACTTGATGTTATTCAAATGCGTGCCGAACCAATCGGGGTAGAGGTTGTTGTGGATGATTACAACAAATTTTTTGCCGGCATTGAAGACGGTAAATTTTTTGGTGCGATTCTGCAATATCCCGCTGCGGACGGATCGGTATATGATTACAGCGATTTTGCAGCTAAGGCTCACGAAGCAGGCATGCTGGTAACTGCTGTTGTAGATATTTTGGCCATGGCTTTGCTGCAAAAACCATCAGAATGGGGTGCAGATGTTGTAGTGGGTAACACACAACGTTTTGGTATCCCCATGGGATTTGGCGGGCCACATGCAGCTTTTCTTGCCACATCATCCAAATACAAACGCAACATTCCGGGACGCATCATTGGCGTATCCAAAGATAAATTCGGGAAACCCGGCCTTCGCATGGCACTACAAACAAGGGAACAACATATTAAAAGAGAACGGGCCACATCAAACATTTGTACAGCTCAAGCCTTGCTGGCTACCATGGCAGGTTTTTATGCCGTTTATCACGGGCCGGATGGACTGAAAAACATTGCAGAAAGTATCCATAAAGAAGCTGCTGCACTATATAAGGCTTTAAATAAACTGGGGTATAAACAAACCAACACATTATTTTTTGATACCCTGAATATTTCCTTGCCTGATGGTATTAAATCAAATGCCATAAAGGACATTGCTGATAATTATAAGATTAATTTCAACATAGTGGATGAAGAAACCATAAGAATAAGCCTTGATGAGACCACAACCATCAATGATTTGAATGACATTATCAATATTTTTGCCAAAGCCGCCAATAAAACACCGGCTTCTATTGATTCTGATCCAAAAAACATCACATTGCCAAAATCAATGATGCGCAATGATACATTTATGCAACAGGAAGTATTTCATGCCTACCGCAGCGAAACAGAAATGATGCGGTACATGAAAAAACTGGAACGCCGCGACATTGCACTCAACCACTCCATGATTCCCCTGGGCTCATGCACAATGAAGCTTAATTCCGCAACAAGCATGCTGCCTTTAAGCTGGGAAGAATTCGGTGCCATACATCCCTTCGCTCCTTCCGGACAATGGCAAGGTTACAAAATACTTATGGATGAATTAAAATCAGACCTGGCAACCATCACAGGTTTTCACGACATCAGCTTGCAGCCAAACTCAGGTGCCAGTGGTGAACATACAGGGCTAATGCTGATCAGGGCATACCATATTGATCACAACCAGGCGCACCGCAATGTTTGTCTCGTACCGTCCTCCGCTCACGGCACCAATCCGGCAAGTTCAATCATGGCCGGCATGAAAGTAGTGGTTGTGGATTCGGATAATAATGGAAACATCAGCCTTGATGACCTTCAGCAAAAAGCAGAAGAAAACAAAGATAAACTTGCAGCCTGCATGATAACCTATCCCTCAACCCATGGTGTGTTTGAAAGCAACATCAGGGACATGATTAAAATTGTGCATGATTATGGCGGCCTGGTGTATATGGACGGTGCCAACATGAATGCTCAGCTTGGTATCACACATCCCGGCATTATCGGCGCCGATGTATGCCACCTGAACCTTCACAAAACATTTGGTATTCCCCATGGTGGTGGTGGACCGGGCGTTGGCCCGATTGGAGTTACCAAAGAACTGAGCCATTATTTACCAGGACACAGTGTTGTGAAAACAGGTGGTGACAAAGCCATCAAAGCTGTGGCAGCAGCACCATTCGGATCTGCCGGCATTTTACCCATTACTTATGCCTTTATTAAGATGTTAGGACGTGAAGGACTTAAAAAATCCGCCGAAATTGCCATCCTCAATGCCAATTACATTGCATCAGCACTGAAAGGCTGGTATGATGTGCTTTATTCCGGAGAAAAAGGCCGTTGTGCCCATGAAATGATTTTGAATTGCCAGCGTTTCCAAAAAGAATATAATGTCAGTGCCGGCAACATAGCAAAACGTTTGATGGATTACGGATTCCATGCTCCTACACTTTCATTTCCCGTACATGAAACACTTATGGTAGAACCAACGGAAAGTGAAAGCAAACTGGAACTTGATCATTTCATTGAAGCCATGATACAAATCCGGAAAGAACTGGATAACATTAAAGACGGCACTTACACAACTGAGGATAATCCTGTGATTAATGCACCGCATACCGCCGAAGAGTGTTTGTCTTCTGAATGGAACCATGCTTATGACAGGGAAACAGCCGCGTATCCTTTGAATTGGGTACGTGAAAATAAATTCTGGACATGGACAGCAGAAATTGATCAGGGGTACGGAGACAGGCATCTGGTATGTACTTGTGAGACTCTGGAAGCTTACAAATAATTCCCCCCTGTCAAATCCCTGTTAAATATTGATATATTACGTTTTATGCATTTCACTTCGCCTTATATGAAAAATATTTTTGCGTTCAAAACAAAAAAATTATGCTATATTCAAAATAAAATGTAAATTTAGCCTTTAAAATATAAGTCATATGAAACAATTTTTATCTCTTGCAGTAATTACAATGCTTTTCCTGGCAGGTGGTAATGCATTTGCAAATTCAAACTTCGATCCCGATAAACTGAAAAATTCAGCCGTTCCTGCATTGAATGTTTATTTCTTCGATAATCAGGGTGAATATCCCGATGAAGTATCATATTACGCAAAAGCTGCATACGGCAACATGTTTGTGACAAACAAAGGAAAACTTGCCTATAATCTGGCCAAGCGTTCAGGTGATGACATGCAAAGTTTTGCATTCTTTGAAAATTTTATCGGAGCAAACACCCCTGTCATACAAGGGAACGATGGTACAACAGGGCAATACCACCGTTTTAAGGGTAACAATTTTCAACATACGGAGAAAACAAATTATGCTTCAGTTTCATTGCTGAAATTATATGATGGCATTGACCTGGAGCTCCTTATGAGAACCAACAACATTGAAAAAATATTTGCCATTAATCCCGGCGCTGACCCGGAACAAATAAAAATATCACTCGACGGACCCAATGCCCTTGCAGTCAATGAAGGCCAATTGCTGCTCGAAACTGAATTTGGAAATGTAAGTTTTACCAAACCTGTCGCATACCAAATCATCAATGGAAATAAAAAGGAAATCCCGGTAAAGTATTGCATCCTGGCAGATAACACATACGGATTCAAAACAGGAAATTACGACAAAACTCACACCTTATACATTGACCCCCTGCTGGCTTCAACATTTATTGGGGGAACCAGCAATGACTACGGAAAAAGCATGGAATTTGACCAAAACGGGCATTTATTTGTTACCGGTTATACATGGTCAGCATCTTATCCCACCACTGCAGGTGCTTACGATGAAAATTACAACGGTGGCGATTACGATGTATTTGTAAGCCGGTTTGACTCTACACTGACAACACTTGAAGCATCCACATTCATTGGTGGAAGTAGTTTTGATATGGGCATGGATCTAACCATTGATCCATCAACAGGCAGTGTATTCGTCACTGGATATGTGGATTCCAATGATTTCCCCACCCTGGGCACCGGATATTCACAAATTTATAACGGCGGCCCTTCTGATGTATTTGTTTGCCGGCTAAGCAATGACCTGGGATCCCTGGATGCATCAACGTTTTTAGGAGGATCTGACGAAGAAGAAGCATACAGCATAATTTTCAACAGCGTCAGCAACAACGTTTACATCACAGGCTTTACAACCTCTTCTGATTATCCAACTACAGCAGGTGCTTTTGATGAAACCCTTGATGGTGCAGGTGAAGCCGTTTTTGTAACGCAAATGAATTACAACCTGTCCTCTGTGATTAATTCCACATTCATTGAAGGAAACAACACAGACAAAACCAAAGCCATGGCCTTTGACCAAAACAATGATATCTTGTTGACAGGACATACCAACAGTTTTGATTTTCCAACCACAGCCTCTGCTTATGACCTTACACACAATTCAAGCAACGATGTGTTCATCACCCGAATCAACTCTAATCTCAGCAGCATTTTAAATTCCACTTTTGTAGGTGGGGCTTCTTATGAAAGAGGAAACGATATTATTCTCGATCCGGATAATAATATTTTTGTTACCGGATATACAGCTTCTACCGACTTCCCCACCACAAGCGGGGTACTGAGTGAAACCTTTCATGCTTCGGTTGACAGCTATGTTTTAAAAATAAACAATGATCTCAGTTCTTTAATCCACAGTACATTTATTGGAGGTTCTTTCTGGGATTACGCCTATGGCATTTTGTTTGACTCAGACGATAATATCTTTATTTCAGGAAATACATACTCCGCTGATTACCCAACCACTGTAGGGGCTTACGATACGGTTCACAGTGTTTCTGATGCCAGTTCCACCGACGTATTTATTTCAAAACTTGATACAAGCCTGACAAATTTAATGAGCTCAACCTTTATTGGGGGTATCGGCTTTGATTACCAGGAAGATATTGTAATGGATATGTACAATCAGATATTCATCACAGGATACACCGCATCTGACAATTATCCAACAACGCCGGGTGTTTATCAGGAAACATTTAACGGGACCCCCGTTAGTACAAGAGAAGTTTTTATATCAAAATTTGACAAAAACCTCTCCACAGTACCTCCGGTGATTATTACTCAACCACACGATACAACTGCCTGCGAAAATTCGGAAGCCGTATTCACCGTAGTAGCCACAGGCGGAGGAACCATAACATATCAATGGTATCAGGGAAGTGGCGGCACATACAATCCTGTTCCCGGAGCAACAAATGATACATTGTATTTGCTTGTGGATTTGAGTATGGATGGAGACTCCATCTTCTGTGAAGTTACCAATCAGGGCGGCAGTGTTTATTCTGATACTGTGCAGCTTAATGTTGATGAATTAATCATAGCTGATGCAGGGCCGGATCAGGCACTTTGTGAAACGACAAGCACAAACATGGCAGCCACTCCCCCATCAAGCGGAAGCGGCACGTGGTCATTATACAGCGGCAGTGGAAGTGTTACCAACCCCAATGATCCGACTACTCCGGTAACCAGCCTGGGCATAGGTGAAAATCAATTTGTCTGGGAAGTGGTAAACGGTACATGCGTTAGTTACGACACTGTATCCATTATGCAAGATACCATCATTGTTGCTGATGCAGGGGCAGATATTGGTCTTTGTGAAACAGATTCCACTCAGCTTAATGCCAATTCTGCAGCCCCCGGTACTGGCTTATGGACTGCCAACACAGGTGGAATTCTTGCAGATGCCACAGATGAAAGCACCTGGGTAACCAACCTGCCTTATGGAGATAACAGTTTTACCTGGGAAACCACCAACGGAGCATGTACTGATAGCGATGATGTCATCATTACGCGTGACAGTATCGTAACAGCCGATGCAGGCCCGGATCAGTCATTCTGCGAAGTGGATACTACTACCCTCAACGCGGTTGACCCCGCACCTTTTACAGGCACCTGGAGTCTCGTATCCGGCAACGCTGTGTTTGATGATCCCACTAATCCGGCCAGCTTTGTTTCCGGACTCGACATGGGCGAAAATATACTCGAATGGTCTGTAGTTAACGGCGCTTGTACCGACAGCGACCAGGTCAGTATCAACCAGGATTCAATCATTCCTGCCGATGCAGGGCCCGATATTGACATTTGCGATACATACCATGCTGTCATCACAGCAGGCGATCCCGATCCCGGAACCGGGTTATGGTCTGTGGAAAGCGGCGGCGGTAGTATTGCACAACCCGATCAACATGTCACAACTGTTACCAACCTTAGTGTGGATGATAATACCTTGATGTGGAAAGTTACAAATGGCTCTTGTGTTGACTCAACTACACTGATTGTACATGTTGATACAACCATACAGGCACAGGCAATGACAGACCAGGAAATTTGCGGCGATAGCATTGCTCTTAATGCCCTTGATCCAACACCAGCCAATGGCGTGTGGAGTGTGTATAATGGGACCGGAACAATTAACCAGCCGGACACAAACCATACCTGGGTTACAGGCCTTGCTGTTGGGGCTAATACCATTCACTGGACGGTGACAAACGGCGCATGTCAAACTTACGATGAAGTTGAAATTACCACAGACACCATTGTTACTGCTTTTGCAGGTAACGACACAGTTGTGTGTGAAAACAGTGCAATATCACTTAACGCAGATTCACCAACTCCCGGTACAGGGACGTGGTCAATACTCAGCGGAAGTGGTAACATTGCTGATGTACATGATCCGAACACTACCATTTCCAATCTGCCGGAAGGCACTACTGAATTGCAATGGACAGTAGTCAACGGGCTATGCTCCGATTCTGATGTAATTACCATCACACGAGACATTATGATAGATGCTGTTCTTCCGGATGATTATGCTGTTTGTGAAGAAAACATTACCATTGAAGGCAATGACCCGGCACCCGGCACATCCCTGTGGCAAGTTATCGGTGGTAGTTCAACGCTGGTATCTCCAAACGATCAGATCTCTGATGTAAACGGACTTGATATTGGCGAAAATACGTTCTTATATACCATTACCAACGGGGCTTGTTCCTCAGAAGATACGCTTGTTGTTACACGCGACACGTTGATACAAGCCGATGCTGGTGATGATGTTTCCCTTTGCCAGACCGACACGTTAACCTTACCTAGAGATACCATTGGTAACTGTAACTGGTCGCTTGTATCCGGTGATGCAAACGTAAACAATACCGTGGATCCCGGTGGCCCGATTGCTATTGTTTCCGATATTGGCCTGGGTGAACACACTCTGGAATACACCGTGATCAACGGAGCGTGTGTAGATACAGACAGAATGACAATTACCAGAGACAGCCTTGTTATTGCCAATGCAGGTGCTGATCAGGAAATCTGTGATGACCAAAATACCATTCTGATGGGAACAGATGCTGATTTTGCCACCGCTTTATGGTCTGTCGTTGAAGGCGAAGCTGAAGTGGAAGATTCAACCAAACCGATGACCAACGTGTCCAGCTTGAGCCCGGGAGATAATATTTTCGCTTATTCTGTAGTGAATGGAGCCTGTGCTCATTCCGACACCATGGTTGTGCATCTGTATGAATCCGTACAATTTGTGAAACAACCACAAACCCGCACCGTGATACAAGCTGATACCATCATGTTTATCGTAGAAGCTGATGGTGATATTGACGAATATCAGTGGTATAAAGATGGCGTTGAACTTATAGATACCCTTCAATATTCAGGCACAACAAATGACACACTAACCATTAGCCGTATCAGCACAGAAAACGAGGGAACATACGCATGCCTTGTGAGTGGTGTTTGCAATGAAATATATTCAAACAGCGCTGAACTGTTTGTGGATGGCGGCGTTTCAATATATCCGAACCCAACAAGTGGAAAACTCCATATCGAAATATCAAGGCTTGAAGAATCATACACTTTTAGATTAACCGATGCAAGCGGTCGTGTGGTATTAACAGATGAAAGTTCCTACAACCGCATCATGCTGGACATGACTCCATACCGTGCCGGCCTGTATATTCTCAGTATTGATTTCGCCAATGAAACGCATAATTATAAGATCATCAAAGATTAATCTTACACTTACATAATAATAAAAAAGTGCCTGACTGAGTGAGGCACTTTTTTTATTGCATTATCCCGATAGTGCAACAACCCGGATTATGCAGTAGAAAATCTTGATGCGAAATAATAGAAGTCCCCTTAAATCAGTATTGAATTGCAAAACCATTGTTTCCCGGATCACAATAAATGGTTTCAACGAATATTTCACTATTGTTATCGGTTGTTGTATATTCCAATGTGATTTCATCGTCTCCAACGATTTGATACGTCAGGGTTGTGTCAACATCAGCACCGGTAATAACCGTAAACGTTGAATCACTGCAATCCTGGCAAACCGCGGGTATATCTTTGATGCGGATCCTTAACTCATCTGATTCGGATGGGGAATTCTGATTTTTTATATGCACATCCAGGTGAGCTTTTATCACTACCTGCATGCTGATTTGCTTGGTAATTGTATAATTGTCCGATGAAAACTCAATGAATTTATCCCGGTAATCATCATGTGTAAAATCCACCCTGTATATGCTGGCTCTGAGCGGGTCAAATGATATTTCATATCCGCCGCTGTGATTGGTATAAGTTTCATCAATGGTTTGAAAATTGTTATTGAAACTTCCCTGATCAATGACCTGGGCACTGAGTTTTATTTCACCATTGGATACCGGATAGTTGTTGGGGTATATGCTTACTGTACCAAACACTTTCGATGGTTCATCTTTATCGCAGCCTGAGAAAAAAAGCAGCAGAGAAATAAATAACAGTATTAAAAACCAAAGCTTCATATCATAAAATACGAAAATTACGTTAAAATTTTTTATAGGAGCTTCCTGTTTAAAAGAATTTCATTACTTTCATATTTTAAACAAAAATACAAATAATTATGGGAACTTTAACGCATTTAGAACCGTCAGTAGTTTGGAAACATTTTGAAGATATCTGCCAGGTGCCGCGTCCGTCAAAACGGGAAGATAAAATAATCCGGTTTATGTTGGATTTCGCCCAAAAGCATAATCTCGAAGCTAAACGGGATGACATTGGTAATGTTTTGATAACAAAACCGGCCACAAGTGGATTTGAAAACCGTAAAACGGTGGTTTTACAGAGCCACATGGACATGGTGTGTGAAAAAAACAAGGGCGTTGACATTGATTTTAACACCGATCCCATTACACCAGTGATTGATAGCGATTGGGTAAAAGCCAAAGGCACCACACTGGGAGCAGATGACGGAATCGGGATGGCGGTTCAAATGGCATTGCTCGCATCGGATGAATTTGAACATCCAAAACTTGAATGCCTTTTTACCGTAGATGAAGAAACCGGCTTGACAGGAGCGTTTGCATTAAAATCAGGCTTTTTTGAAGGAAAAATTCTGATCAATCTGGATTCTGAAGATGAAGGCGAGATTTTCATCGGATGTGCCGGTGGTATAGACACCAATGCAAGGTTTACATACAAGCAAAAACCCGTACCTAAAAATCACGTAGCCCTTAAACTTGAAATTGATGGGCTAAGAGGAGGCCACAGCGGCGATGAAATTCATAAAGACCTTGGCAACGCCAACAAAATTATTGCCCGGTTTTTAGAACAGGTTTACGATGTTTACAAACCAAGACTCGCTTGTTTTGATGGCGGCAATAAGCGCAATGCAATACCACGAGAAGCAATGGCTATTATTACCGTCAAAGATAAATTTGCTGAAAAACTGAAAAAATATTTTAATGAATTCGCTGACACGGTAACAAAAGAAAATGGCAAGCGCGAACCGAACATGAAATTTACCATTTCAGATACAGAAGTACCGGATTTTGTGATAAACAAGAAGGCGCATAAAGCACTAATTCGTGCAGTTTATGGCTGCCCGCATGGTGTTCATGCATGGAGCCCTGATGTTGAAGACATGGTGGAAACTTCCACAAATCTGGCATCAGTAAAATTCGTTGAAGAAGATCAGATAGAGGTGGTAACAAGCCAGCGCTCATCACTGGAATCCGGAAAAAAAGACATTGCCGGCATGGTGGCTGCCGTGTTTAAATTAGCGAAAGCCGAGGTTCAACACAGCGACGGATACCCGGGATGGGCACCAAACCCTGATTCCGAAATACTCAGAGTTTCTGAAAAATCCTATGAAAAACTCTTTAATAAAAAACCGGTGGTAAGAGCAATTCATGCCGGCCTCGAATGTGGCCTGTTTCTGGAAAAATACCCCTACCTGGATATGATTTCAATAGGGCCTACCATAAAAAATGCCCATACCCCTGAAGAAAAAGTCAGCATTAAAACGGTGCAAATGTGGTGGAAACATACCCTGGACATACTGAAAAACATCCCTGAAAAATAACATCAGAACTCCTGCCCCGTGTTAATAGTCAGTAAGTTAAAATGATATGTGAGTAAATAATGTTATTGTAAATTTGGTTCTACTGTTATTTTAATGGGTTATGATTAACCGGCTGTTTACCTGATCCTATTGTGTAATGACCGATAAGTTACAAGTCTGAAGTCGGAAGACCGAAGACCGGAGTCAGAAAAAGTATTCACAACTCCTGACTTCCGACTCCCGACTCCCGACTCCCGACAATATTACACCTAACTTTTTACCTTTAGATATTCCTGGTTTTCCAATAAGTTTGCAGTAGAACCGAAAATTGTTTGAAAATTGGTAATTGGTGCTTGGATTTTATCGGCAACATGTTGGTAAAAGTTACGCAGTAAGCGCCTAAGGGCAGTGTCCAACCACCTGTCAGTTTTTTTATAAATTATTATTGTTTTTTGCAAAACATTTGTATATTTACAATTCTAAACCAAATATATTGCACTATGAAAATCATTATAATTATTCTCTCAAGCTTATTGATTCCCGTTGTCTTCTTTGGATGTGGTTTCGGCGAATCTGATTCAAAACCTCAAAATGATCCGGCAAAAACAGAAGACATCAGTGAAGATATCAATAAAGCCAAAGAAGCATTGGATAAAGTTGAAAAAGACACTAAAAAATCACGCCAAGGCGCTGATAAACTCAAAAACCTTACGCCCAAACAATTTGGCAAAAAAGCACTGCAGGCCATTCAGGATGAAGACCTTGAAACATTAAAAAGCATGGTTTCTGCAGCCATGGCCGTTAACCTTGATGAAGATTTCATCTCGCGGGAAAAACAAGAATATATGCAAACCTGGGATGGTACGGTTAGGGGCGTAAAATATAGAAAAGATAAAATGACCGGGCAACTCCATGCCCTGATTTATTATGATGATAAAGAATCAGATACCGGAGAAAATTCCGATGTAATTTTGATTCACGTACTCGAAAAAAATGGTAAATACTGGCACGCCCTCGGTGGCCCGTGGGGCTTTGAGGAAATAACAAAGTCTGACTTTAGAAGCTATGCCGATAGCCCGGATAAGCTGAAGTAATTTATATTAATCTTTTATGCTGATGCAAAAGCTGATCAAGCCTGGTAAAATTTGCACTCTCTTTATTGCAGGGGCAATGGCAGGGCTATTACTGGCCTCCTGCCATTCTGAATATTTGCATATTGATTACAAACTTCATCATAATCCCTGCTACCTTGCTGACAGTTCCCGTGTAGCATGCATAATATCAACACGTGCATACTTGCCCCCAAAAGGAATATCAAGGTTTCCGGATGGTGGACAACCTGAATACCTGCATGAAAACACAGCCCTTTTTGTTGTGACACCAGGTAAAGACAGCATATCCCGCATCGTTGAATTTCATGACTTAACCACCTTAACAGGAAGCTACAGGACATCATGGAAAACAAGGCTTGCGTGTTCAGACAGCCTCATTTTTTATTATGTAAATCCGGTTTCGGATTGGGATTTTATTTTATCCCATGCAGCAAAAGATCAAAAGGACACAGCAAAAATTTTATCGCTAAAGAAAAAATACAATAACTATTATGCCTGCAACCTTTCCGGTACAAAAATTCTCACTGTAGATTCTGTGTCTTTTATGGACAGGTACAACAAAAGAAAAACAGCAGGCTTTTCGTATGTAAACAATGCATTGAAGCACATTCCGCTGGCTGATTTATGCCTTAGAATTCAGGACATTCACCCCAAAACAGAAAAGCAATACATTAAAGAAACCATTTATTTAAAAAACAACTCAGCAACAACAAGGAGGGCGGTGGTTGAACAAATCATCTCAAACATGGACAGGAATGAGATAAAAGAATTGCTGAAAAAAATGGAACAACATGAGAAAAGCCTCTCCGGCAACGAAAAAACATCGTATAAAAGAAATTCAAAAAAGCTTTACACACAAATTAGGGATTTATTGTAAAATCTGCATCACACCACCTTCAGTCTATAACATGCATTTTTCCCTGTGGTTATGATGCCGCTGTGATATGCATCCAAAGCCAGCATCCCCGGCTGTTTTTTAATCCGGGTCCACGCTTTGTGCATGCCCCCTGACCAATAAATATCATCAATGATAATACAGCCATCCGGTGTTAAATACCGCAAGGCCGCATCAAACAAACGCAACGTAGCATCATACCTGTGATTCCCGTCAATAATTACCAGGTCATATTTGTCAGTGTTCTGATCAAAAAAATCGCAAAATTCAGCATTGACAAGTTGTAAATTATCGTTGGCGTATTTGTTAGCGTTTTGCCGCGCAAAATTATGCAGCGCCGGGCATCCTTCAACTGAAACAACTTTCGCCATGGGAACCACATTGGCAAGCATACAAGATGAAATACCCAACGAAGTGCCCAGTTCCAGCACAAAATCAGGATTTTTAAAATATGCTGTTCTGGATAAAAACAACAGTTCATTATAATTGGATACCGAATACCTGGCGATATCTGAAATGCGTCTTTTTTTTCCCATCCTGCGTGAGCCGGCACCAAGGTCAACAACCTCAACTTTATTGTGTAGCTGTAATACCTCATTCAAATTTTTCATTGCGATATCCACACCATAAGGCTGTGCCTCTGAAATCAAGGCATCTGACAACCATCCAGGCAAGCTTGCAAGGTCAAAATGCTTTAGCTTTTCCGACCGTAACCTGTGATTCAAATACATTAACGACCTGCGTATCATCAATCTTAGCAATATTGTAATCTCTTTTACGAAATTAATCAAAAAAAACGGTTCTCTGCCTTTTAACATTAAATGATTAGCCAGATGGTTTTTATTGCTGATCCCATGTATCCTACTGTGCCTCGTATGTGGCTCCACCCATAGATGCTTCCGGAATTTTGACCCACACCAGGCCACAGTAGATTTAAACAGATAAGGAATAAATATGAGAAATTTCAATAACCGGTCAGGAGACAGAAGTCCGGAGTCCGTAGTCAACTGCGTACTTCTGTCTTCCGACTTCCGTCTCCGGACTGTTTTATCATTCCTTTGCGGTTCTTTGCTCCTCTGCGAAACTCTGCGACACAACCTACCATACCGCAGATTTACGCCGGGTAGCACTAAGCACTGCAGAAGAATGGAAGAAATAAATATGAGAAATTTCAATAACCGGTCAGGAGACAGAAGTCCGGAGTCCGTAGTCAACTGCGTACTTCTGTCTTCCGACTTCCGCCTCCGGACTGTTTTATCATTTAATGTTTGCTTTTCACAATTCATAATCAATCACTTTCATGATGAAATTTTAATAACAATAAAGGAACCCAGGTAATCTTTCAGATATTCATTTTATTTAATTATCCAACCATAATCAGAAGAGCATTTCCGATTAAGTTTTTTATCTTCACATCGTGGAAAATTCACATTGATGGTATCACAATTTGATAACGACATAAAATACCTGAAAGGCGTTGGCCCCAAACGGGCAGAACTGCTTAAAAATGAACTGGACATTCAAAGCTTTGAGGACCTGCTGAATTATTTTCCCTATCGCCATACCGACAGGTCAAAGTTTTATAAAATAGCCGAACTCAGGGATGGCATGCCTATGGTTCAGATCATAGCTACCATCCATGCCCCTAAAATGGCAGGCGGAAAACGTTTTTCCCGTTTGACCGCCATGTGCAATGATGACAGTGGCAGCCTTGAGCTGGTTTGGTTTAAAGGAGCCAAATGGATAAAAGACAGCATTAAGCCGGGCAAACAATATGTGATTTTTGGAAAACCTACCCGCTACAAAAATCACCTCAACATGGCACACCCTGATATGGAGTTGCTTGAAAACTGGCAAAAAAAACCGGCTACAGGCCTGATGCCTCACTATTATACCACGGAAAAACTAAAAACACACAAGCTCCACAGCAAAGCCATACAGAAATTGCAGGAAAACCTTCTCAATACGCTGACTACATCAATACCTGAAACATTACCTGAATGGATGCGCCGTAAATACCGCCTTGTTGACAAAGATACTGCCATTCGCAACCTCCATTTCCCGGAAAACACAGAAATCCTTTCAAAATCTGAATACCGGCTTAAATTTGAAGAATTGTTCTTCATACAACTGGGTATGCTGCAAAGCCGCAACCAACGGAAGAAAAAAATTCCCGGCTACGTTTTTTCATCGGTAGGCAACATTTTTAATGAATTTTATAAAAAAAACCTCCCGTTTGAGCTTACATCAGCACAAAAACGGGTAATTAAAGAAATACGCCGCGACATGGGCAGCGGACAACACATGAATCGCCTTTTGCAGGGAGACGTGGGAAGCGGGAAAACCCTTGTAGCATTGATGTGTATGCTCATTGCCATCGACAATGGGTATCAGGCTGCGCTAATGGTACCAACAGAGATTCTGGCACAACAACATTACCAATCCATTTCCGGTATGCTTAAAGGGATGAACCTGCGGGTAGAGTTGCTGACCGGCTCTACAAAACAAAAAGACAGGAAACCCATTCATGAAGGACTTAAATCCGGCGATGTGGATATACTGATCGGCACCCATGCACTGCTGGAAGATGTGGTAGAATTTCACACGCTTGGGCTTACCATCATTGATGAACAACATCGTTTTGGCGTAGCCCAGCGAGCACGGTTATGGAAAAAATCCGACAAACCACCCCACGTGTTGGTAATGACCGCCACACCTATTCCAAGGACCCTTGCCATGACTGTGTATGGCGATCTGGATGTTTCCACCATAGATGAATTGCCCCCCGGCAGAAAAGCTGTCATTACCAAGCATGCTACCGACAGCCAACGCCTCCGGGTATTCCAGTTTATGCGCGATGAAATTGCCAAAGGGCGCCAGATATTTGTTGTGTACCCGCTCATCAGCGAGTCTGAGCACATGGATTATAAAGACCTTGAAGATGGTGTGGAAAGCATCCTCAGGGCTTTTCCGCGACCGGATTACCAGTTGGCTGTTGTTCACGGAAAAATGAAACCGGCCGAAAAAGAAAAATCCATGCAATATTTCAAAAGCGGCGCTGCCGATATTCTCGTTGCCACCACTGTTATAGAAGTAGGTGTGGACATCCCCAACGCCAGTGTCCTTATTCTGGAATCTGCCGAACGGTTCGGGCTGTCGCAAATGCATCAACTCAGGGGACGTGTTGGCCGTGGTGCAGAACAATCGTATTGCATCCTCATGACAAAAAATCAACTGGGGGAAAACTCAAGGCAACGCATACAGGTGATGACACATAGCAACGACGGATTTGACATCGCCGAAGCTGACATGAAAATACGTGGCCCGGGAGATATCGAGGGCACACAACAAAGCGGCCTTCCCATTAATTTAAAAATCGCTAACCTCGGCAGAGACCATCAGATACTGCACTTTGTACGTAAGGTTGCAGAAGAAATTCTCAAACCTGACCCTGAACTCAATGCCCCCGAAAACATGCTGTTAAAACGTGAACTCCGCAAACAGGGAAAAAACAAAATGCTGTGGCGTATGATTTCCTGAAGTATTGTTTATGGTTTGGGCACATCCCCTGTATCCGTCGGCTAAGGCCATCGCATACAGGGGCCGGTCTCCGGCTTCAAGCTGTACCGGCGGATGCCGGTTGCCCGCCTGTATAACAGCGAGTTTCGCCTGTCACTGCTGTTATACAGGCAGCAATCACGTCATCCGCCACCACAGGCTTTCCACCTGCGCCCTTGTGCAACAAAAATCCTCGTATAGCCAATTTCCTGGTGCCAACACATAACATCAAAAAGAACAAAAAACCCCTGAGATAATAATACCACAGGGGTTTCTGTTTAACATTAAACTGATAATTAATTAGCGCATCACAGAAATTTTCTTAGTTACTCTCTCACCATCAATCATGACTTCGAGGAAATACATCCCGGGTGAGTTATTACTAAAATCAAGCCTGTATTCAATGTTATTGTATGGTTTTGGCGTTATGAACAATTCACGGCCTGTCATATCGTATGCCTTAATATCAACATCACTGGTCAAATACTCATCTCCAAGTTCTACAGTAATGATACCGGTGGTTGGATTCGGATAAGCATGTACATTTTTAACGACATCAAACTCATCAAGATCCAGCAGACAGGTGATGGGTTTAATGGCCAGGGAGGTTGAAATATTAAATTGCTCTACAGATGTTTTCCAGCCACCTTTTTCAACTACCATGGTGTTATTGGATTCATTAGAGCCACGGTCGCCCGCAGTACTTACCACAAAATAATCATCGCTTATGCCATCGCCGTTTTCATCCGGGTATAACAATTTAAATCCTACAAAGAAAGGGCCGTCTATTTGTACTGGTTCATCAAATTCAATTACCGAATTGTAATTCTCAGGCATATTCCTGATGTATTTTTTCTTTTCAGCTAAGATATTCTCTTCGGTTGGAAATTCTGTATCCCCATCCCAGATGTAAAACTTCACATACGAATTGTATGCTCCATAAACGGAATTGTTAACAGGGACAATCAATGCATCAACCTGGCTGAATGAATAATCTTCGTAATAATCTGCATAAGTCCGCACTCTGTCGCCGTTGTGTCCGGCAATGAAGCCCCAGGTTCCGGGTGCATCAATTTTTGTTGCAACCTCCCCGGACCGCAGATTGGTAAGGGTATCGCAATACTTGGGCACCGAACCACTAAACACATAAATATAATCTTCTTTTGTTTTTACACTGCCCCCGCATGAGTTATTCACACTTAGCGTTACATCATAAATTCCAGGGATATTGTATTCTACGCCGGATAAAGGATTGGCCTGTGTTGAATTTGTCGGGATAGCGTTGGGGCCAAATACCCAGTTCCATGTTTGCGGGAAACCGGTGGACAAATCTTCACAATAAACTACTTCACCTGCTGATATTAACCGTGGAGAACATCTGAAGTCAGCTACCGGTGTTACTGTATCATTGCAAGGATCATCAACGCTGACAACAATGTAATCTTCTTTGGTTACCGTATCATTGCCTTCTGAATTTTTAGCAACCAGCGTTACATCAAACATGCCTTCATCCTCGTAAAGAATGCCGTCGGGATGTTGATCTGTGGATTCAGGAGTAAATGCGCCTTCAAACGTCCATTCCCATTGATAGGGGGCATTTGAACTAATGTCGTGAAAATCTACCATTTCTCCAGGTTGAATAACCGTATAGTTAGCAATAAAATTGGCTTCGGGGACATCATTGGCAGCAGGAACAACGGTGATATAATCTTGCTTCAACGCTATATACTGATTGTTGTTTTCATGCTTCACCCTGAGTTCTACATCATATACACCGGCATCCATGTAGGCTACAGTGACAGGGCCTTCACTTTCAGATTGATCAGACAAACCACCTTCAAAGGTCCATGCCCATTCGGTAAAAGGGCCATTTACTGAAGTATCTGTAAAGGTAATTACGCCGCCTTCAGGAATAACGGTTGCATCGGCATAAAAGCCGGCCATTGGATCCGTTGCCGGGTCACCAACAACAATGTAATCCTCCCATGTATATGTATCGGTATCTGTGCCATCGCTGATTTCAAGCGTTACATCGTATGTGCCGGGGTTGTTGTAACAAATATTGGTTGGATTCTGCTGATCGCTGTCAGGTGGGTCACCGCCTTCAAATGTCCACGCCCATGTAGTGGGGCTACCTGTGGATTGATCCTGGAAATTGATGCAATCACCCACATCAATAACATCTTCTGAGGCTTCAAACATGGCATTTAAACCGCCGGGATTGTCTTCAACAACAATGTAATCTGTTTTTTCTTCCACATCAGTAAAGGTTCCATCGTCAACAGTCAATGTAACACCATATGTACCGGGTGTGTTATATGGAATTCCGGTTGGATTTTGATCTGTACTCGTATCATCAGGGGGATCAACGCCTTCAAACTCCCATGACCATGATTGAATGGGATCATCACCGGGGGTGCTCAGGTCGGTAAAATCAACTGTTCCACCAGTGGCAACCGTTGTCGGGGTCGCTTCAAAATCGGCAACCGGTTCGGAAGCCACGGCATTGGGATCATAGCCATCAAGGCTTGTTGGGTTAGAACCGGTGGGATCAAGCCATGGGGCCAATTGATCGGAATTAGTCGCTCCGTTGTCCTCCCAGTGTATATCAAACCTTCCGTAAACATCCGGGGAAGATTGATTTGTACAGGAAGCACCACCTCCGGTAAGCGTGCCAACAATCCGTTTTGTGGTTTCATCAAATAAGGGAGAGCCTGATGAGCCGCCTTCAGTTACACTCCAGTCTGTTGCAGTTGACTGCCAGGTAACTTCCCAGTGGGCATCTGTCATTCCACCTGACCATGTGGTAACAGTAGCAGCTCCGCTTCTTGAAATTTTCATGATATCGCCGGATGGATGGTGAATACCGATACCATTGGATGCACCAACATCGGTTCTGTCCCACCCGTTATAATAAACACCATATCCTGCAGGTGGGTCTGACAACAATTCAAGCAGCAGGAAATCAGAGCCTCCACTTTCGGGGCCGCGTGCAATTTTATCAGCTCCCATAATATCATCATAAGCAGGTTCTGAGGCCGGATCTGAACAATCCGGGGATTCAAAGTTGAAATAAAATTCCCAGGTATCCTGATCGTTCTGAGCACCACCACAATGGTCTGCTGTTAAGAAATATGGTGTACCATCTTCAGCAGTGTTGTTAACAAGCGAACCTGTACACATCCCTCCGGAGCCAGGCATATAAATCAATGCTACCCCGCCTTTTTCATCCTGCCAGTTGTTTCCTTCGGGGCAATTGACATTAACGTTACAAGCACCCGAATCACCAAAACCGGTGGGCTTTCCTTTTTCATAATAGCCGACCAATGCACTTACGCCACGATAAAAATAAGAAATCCCAAAAATATCCAGTATTGCTTCATCCGTGACATGCGGTGGTTGTATGTATTCCAGGGTTGTTGTTTCACCCTGAATAATACGTGTGGAAAACCTTCTGTCAAGGCCGGGGTTGTTTAAGGCTGTAAAAGCACCGGCAACCTGCGCTTGGTTTTCGTTGTAAAGGAATAAACTGCTGCCTTCAGGCAGGTAAAATTTATTGTAATGTAAACTTAAAGCCTTTGCATCTTCGGATGTTATGCGTAAACGCCAGACTTTTGTGCCATCTTCCAGCACGTCCCATGTACCGGCATTTTGCATTGAAATATCAACATCCATAGGTACAGCTACCCTGTACATTTCGCCATTTTTCTCAAGGTAATCGTGCATTTTTCTGGCTTCCTCTACGTTCGGAGGATTAATAAAAACATTATCCACATTATCAGATAATGTTTTCACTTCGAAACTGAGGGGCTTACCTCCCTGGTCAATCTGTGCAGATAACATCCCTGCACTGAAAATCACTAAAAATCCAATTGCTAATTTCACTAATTGTTTCATCGGTATAATATTTTTTTTATTTGATGCAATATACTAAATTATTTTAAATTATTCAAGCATATTTCTGTTTTTACATTTAACAGACGCTAAAAATACAAAATGGTTGGCAGGAAAAAATAAAATATGCAAAAAATTTTCTGCCGGACAGGGATATAATTGAGTTAACATGCATTCTTTGAAAAAATAAAGAAAAAATCTATTTTTATTTTGGATTTTAAAATACAGCCTCTATATTTGCACTCCCAAATTAAGGGAACAAGGTTGACTGATTAGCTCAGCAGGTAGAGCATCTGCCTTTTAAGCAGAGGGTCCGGAGTTCGAACCTCCGATCAGTCACCAAACAAAGCCATTCGATTCATCGGGTGGCTTTTTTCTTTTATCATGGCGTAATTATCCATGCTGATCAGTCAACAATCCATCTTTTAATGTTCAGCAGGTTGAGCATCCCGGACTTGCTTCGGGAGGGTCCGGAGTTCGAACCTCCGATCAGTCACGAGGAAAACAAAGCCGTTCGGACTCCCGGGCGGCTTTTTTCTTTTTGGGTGCCTGTTGTCAATCAATAGAGATTATTGTAAATTCAGGATTCATAACCCCCATATGGGTCACATGCGTATAATATTGAAAGAATCAATGAAGCAATCAGATATTTGATACTTTTTATAAACGTTGTCATTATTTTAATCTTTTACCACTATGCTTACTGTCTTTTCATCCGATTTCAATCCATTATGAGCCATTAAGTCAACAATATAACTTCCACTTTTCTCATATGTATGAGTTGGATTTGTTTCGTCACCAATCGACATATCACCAAAATTCCAAGAATATGACTTTGCTCCATTTGAAAGGTTCGTGAATTTTACCTCTTCTCCTGCTTTAGGTTCATTAGGTGTCCAAGTAAAATCAGCTGTTGGTTCTTCTCCGCAACTCACCATGAACAAAAGTATTCCTAATACAAGTACAAAGTGTGCAATTTTCATTTATGCAGTTTTTTATGTTTTAAATTAACTTGTAGTGTTTTTTTCAAAATGTTTGTTAACTCGTTTATAAACGCACCTTAACCATTTTCAATCCTGCACAACTACCCTCAAACATTTCACATCCGGTTTTTTATCATTACTCAAATATAGCAAAGATATTGGATAAAGTAAAGCAGTGTGGAGAAAAATGTAAAAAATCAGGGAAATATGCTTTTGCTGTTTTTTTGATGGGAAGCCATGTACTGTTGTTGCCAAAAATTCTGTATTTGTAATTGATGGTAAGACTTCGGATATGTACACGCTCTTTCCTATGGTTTAGAGAACCGCCGTTTCCTGATACCATAGTGTGTCGGGAGAGGTCGTGCGAATTGCTCCCTGTGCCTGATTATTCGGGAGAGGGAGCTGCTTGATAGGCAAATGTTGTTGATTTACTTAATTCTTAAATCATCTGGATTCTGTTTGCAATCCCAAACAGTATGAACAATTATCATATCAGTTTTAACTTCATAAAACAAAATAAATTCCTCAACAATTAATCCACGAACAGATTCAATATCTGTTTTTGTTCCAATTTCAGGTTGTTTAATAAGGAGAGATAATTCATTCTTGAATTTCTTATAAAGCTTTTTTGAATAAGCGTCACTTTTATTTCTTTCAGCGTAAAAATTAAGTATCTCAAATAGTTTGATGCTTGCTCTATGAGACCAAACTATTTTGCGCTTAACCATTTGTCAAATTCTTTATCAAGTTCAACCTGGTCAATAAAAAGGCCTTGTTCAATTTCTTTCATTGATTCATTTATTTCAAAACCTTGTTCACTTGTCAATGAAAGAATTTTAGATTCTGTTTTTGAATCAAGAATTGTCTTTAGCGCTTTCAGGAAAGAAACATCATCAATCTCTGCAATTCTATGTATCAGTAATTTCTTTAATTCAATTGCACCCATAGTTTCAAAGTTTAAGTCATGTAAAGATACGACTTTTTCAATAAAGCGATTTTTATATCAAAGGGTTTTTTAACAAATATTGCTCGTTTATATCCACACCTTATCTATTTTCAACCCTGCACAACTACCCTCAAACATTTCACACCCGGTTTTTCTATCACCACTCAAACATAATAATTATATACGTCAACAACAAGTTTTTTTTATCAAATTTGTTGCCAAGGACCCAAAATAAGTAAAATACCACACTTATGTGTAAAAAATGTGAAAACTACCACATATATGATATGAAAAAATGGCAAGTATGCACATAATCAGCACATATGAATTTGTGTTTATTTATTTGCTTTGTGCATGTGTTGACATAATTGTGGAATAAGAAGAAATAAGCCACTGCTCACTGAATCAATTTTTCCCACAACTTATCCCGAAGCCGCTACAGGCATTCGTGAGCTCCTTCCGGATACTCAAGAAATGCCAGAAAAAAAGTGGCACAACAAAACCGGAATAAGTTTTTACCGGAGTGTTCTCCCGGTTCCTGATTATTCGGGAGCGTGGCGGGCTGCTGTATTATGGCTCGTTTTTTCTTCCTTCAAGATTTTTCTTAATTTCATCTGTCAGCTGAATTTTTCCCTCTGTTAATAGTTTCCCTTCTTTATAAATCACATAGTATTCATAAGTTCCAGGTATTTCATTTCCTATACTGTCACATTCGTAAGAACTAATTGTGTCAGATACGTATATTTCATAGTTCTTGTCTATTGACATAAATTCTTCGCAACTATATCCACAATCGATGCCACAATACCCAATGGCAATGGTTTTGCTGTCAATAATATCTCCATTTGGTTTGTAAGTTGTCAATACGGGTTGAAAGCAGTCAGCAACACCTAAGGTTATTGTTGCAATGTAATTTCCATTAGTTGGAATTTGTCTGTATGCGTAAGAATAATACTCATTGAATTTTTTAAATCTCTTTCCGTCAAATTCTACAAGTCCATTTGTGTTTACTTGACATCCTTTGATTTTAATTGGCAAATCTGCTTTTTTGAAGTTTTCCAAATATGCAGTTAATTCATCCTTAACTTCCGGGAAATCCTGTTTACTATTATTGGTGTCTTTAAGCAGGTGTTTACTTTTGTCGTCATTTGATGTCCTCTTATTATTTTCGTTATTTGTCTGGCAAGCAGTCAAAATTACAATTGTCAATATGTAAATTATCTTTTTCATTTGTTGCTGTTTTTAAAATGAGCCATAACACG
>CAZGPW010000198.1:0-10875 GCA_964527535.1 uncultured Bacteroidales bacterium | reverse complement strand
TCAAGTCCAACCCGAAACCTGAAAACCGTGCAGAACTTACATTGGTTGTCAATGCCGGTTCTGTACTCGAAGATGAAGACCAAAGGGGATTGGCTCACTTTTGTGAACACATGGCTTTCAATGGAACAGAAAATTTCCCCAAACATGAACTTATTGATTACCTCGAATCTACAGGCATGCAATTTGGTGCTGATGTGAATGCATATACTTCGTTTGATGAAACCGTATATGGAATAACTGTACCCCTTGATGAAAAAGAAATGCTGGATAATGGTTTGCTTGTTCTCCACGATTGGGCTCATCTGGTTTCTTTTGAACCTGAAGAAATTGATGCCGAACGTGGTGTTATTCACGAAGAATGGCGCATGGGGCAGGGGGCTATGGACCGCTTACAACGAGAATTTTTACCGAAAATATTTTATAATTCAAAATACGCAGAACGCTTGCCTATTGGTAAAATGGATGTGGTTAATAACTGTGAATATGAAACATTGAAACGGTTTTACAAAGAATGGTACAGGCCTGAGCTTATGGCATTAGTAGCCGTTGGAGACTTTGATGAAGAAAATATTGAACAGAAGATTATTGATGAATTTTCGAATATTCCGGAATCAAAAGATCCCAGAGAAAGAGAATTATTTAATATTCCTGATCACGAGGAAACCCTCGTTTCTGTAGCTTCCGATCCGGAAGCACCAATGGCAATGGTCCAGCTATATACAAAACATCCCATTATTAAACTGGAAACAGTGGATGATTACAGAAAACAAATGGTGTCCAGTCTGGTCAGTAAAATGTTAAATGATAGATTAAAAGAGTTAACTATGCTTGAGGCCCCCCCCTTTGTACAAGGATATACCGCTCATAGCAATTTTATCGGCACAAAATCAGTTTATATGGGATTTGCGCTTGCCCGTAACAATGATGTTGAAACCGCTCTTGAAGCTCTGGTCACAGAAAACCAACGGGCAAAAAAACACGGGTTTAGCGAAACAGAACTTGAAAGGGCCAAATCAGAGGTGATCAAGGAAATGGAAAAAGCCTACAATGAACGCAATAAGCGTAAATCTACAAGCTTCGTCGAAGAATATAAACGGCATTATCTTTATCCACATGATCCTGTGCCGGGCATTGAATATGAATATGAAATGTATCAAAAATTTATCCCGGAGATTTCTCTGGAACAGGTTAACAATAAAATTGATGAGTTGGTAATTGACAAAAACAAAGTGATTGTTTTAGTTATGCCTGAAAAAGAAGGCATTGAAATTCCATCCGAGGATGAAGTGCTTACCGCGTATAATGAAATTGCCAATACAGACCTTGAACCTTATATTGACAAAGTACTGGATAAAGCATTTCTTGAAGAAATCCCGGAACCCAAACCGGCCAAAGAAAAAACAAATAAAAAACTGGATTATACCGAATGGGAATTTGACAATGGAGTACGGGTAATTATAAAAGAAACTGATTTTAAAGATGATGAAGTTTTGTTTAAAGCTGTTAGCCCTGGTGGAAGCTCACTTTATGGCCAAAAAGACGATATCTCCGCTGATATTGTTGCCGGCGTAGCCAGGGAAAGTGGTATGGGAGATTATGACAAAATGGAACTTGATAAGTTCTTATCAGACAAGGATGTGAGTTTACTGCCTTTTGTTAATGAAACCAGTGAAGGACTTAATGGTAAGTGTTCTGCAGGGGACATTGAAACATTACTGAAAATGATCTACCTGAATTTCACAAAACCCAGGGTAACCGAATCAGGTTTCAACACCTACATCAATAAACAAGAATCACAACTTGATAACAAAAGCCTGGATCCTCAATCTGTATGGCAGGACAGCATTCAATCCATCATGGCAAATTATCACCCCAGGCGCAGGCCAATGACTCCCGAAATCCTGGGTGAAGCCAGTTTCAGTAAAATCAGGTACATCATGAAATCCCGCTTTGGCGATCCGGGCAATTTTACCTTTTATTTTGTCGGAAATATCTCCCCTGAAGAAGTAAAAGAACAATTTGAAACTTACCTTGGTAGCCTGCCAAAAGTCAACAGGGAAGAAAGCTTCAAAGACCTTAACATTGAACCCCCCTCCGGCATAGTTGATAAAACCGTTTATAAGGGAACTGACAATAAATCCATGGTGGTCATCAATTTCCATGGAGATATGGAATATACCGTGGAAAACAGGTTACACATAAGCGCTATTTCCAAGGTCCTATCCACTAAGCTGCTGGAAGAGATCAGAGAAGAAAAATCCGGGGTTTATACCATTGGTGCATATCCCGACACAAGAAAAGACCCGAAAGAAAAGTACAGGGTTACCATTTTCTTCAGTTGCGACCCTGAACGTGTGGATGAATTAACAGAAGGGGTGTTTGCTGAAATTGAAAAATTACAGCAGAATGGCCCAACCGATAAAGACCTTAAAAAGGTTATTGAAAAAGAAAAACGGGCTTATGAAGATAACCTGCAAGAAAACCGTTATTGGTTGAATAAACTTGAGGAAATTGAAGAAGGCAGCATCAAAGATAAAGATGTAAATAAATATGAGAAATACATAGATAAACTCGATAACAACACCCTGAAAGAAGCAGCCAACACCTTCTTTGATTTGAACGAATACGTCCGGATAACCCTGAAACCTGAGAAAGGAACACAGGACAAAGAATAAGTTTCATAACATACCAGATTTGAAAAGCGTCTTGCGTGCAAGGCGCTTTTTTATTTATCCCGACATGTGTTCAATCCTTTCTGCTGGATAAACAGACGCCACCCGCCTGTTATCCCGATATGTGTTCAATCCCGTCTATCGCCGGGCAAGTTTATAATTTTAGTTCACTACCATTCCTAAAATGTTGTGCCAACGAGGGCAGAGCCAAGCCGATGTCCTGAGCGCAGTCGAAGGGTTGCTTGAGCTATGCCGAGTGCAGCCAACATTATGCAAATTATATTGAACATCAATCGGCATTATACTGAAATACAGTTTTTTCAAGAATATCAAAATTAAAATAAATATATTTAATATTGCATGATTGAACGCAACTTGGTATAATTTACAAATTTCAAACCTTTGCGACATTGCGCCTTTGCGGTGAGGAGCTACTTTTGCTGATACTGATTAGTTACAAAATAAATTGTTCATAAGTTTTGGTTATCTTATTTATTCATAGTATTTTTGCACTCCGTTTGGTCAACGTGTCCTTATAATGAATTGATTTTTAACGTAAAAAGAAATATTGTGGATACATTAAGTTACAAAACAAAATCGGCAAACAAAGCTACCGTAAACAAAACATGGTATGTTGTTGATGCTGAAGATAAAGTACTTGGAAGGCTGGCATCCGGTATAGCCGTGGTACTCAGAGGCAAACACAAACCTGATTTCACCCCGCATGTGGATTGCGGCGACAATGTCATCGTTGTCAACGCTGAAAAGGTACGTTTGACAGGTAAAAAAATAACAGACAGGGAACACGTAAGTAATTCAGGTTACCCTGGTGGAAAACACACCACCACACCAAAAGAAATTCTACAAAAACAGCCTCATAAACTTGTAGAAAACGCTGTCAAAGGGATGTTGCCACACAACCGCCTCGGACGTCAAATTTTAAAAAACCTTCATGTATATGTCGGTCCTGAACATGAGCACAAAGCACAGAAACCGGAAAACCTTGATTTAAACAGCATTAAGTAAATATTATATGGAGACAATCAATACATTAGGAAGAAGAAAACAATCTGTTGCCCGCATCTATATGAAAAGCGGCAAAGGAAACATTACCATCAACAAACGCAAAATGGAAGATTATTTTCCATTGAAACAACACCAGAACATTGCGCTGAAGCCACTTGCGCTCACCGACAATATGGGTAAATTCGACATTTATGTCAATTTACGTGGTGGCGGTGTAACAGGGCAGGCCGATGCTATGCGTCATGCAATTGCACGTGCTTTAATGAAAGCAGATCCGGAATATCATGCTGTGCTTAAACCTGCCGGCATGCTTACACGCGATCCCCGTGTTATTGAACGTAAAAAACCAGGGCAGAAAAAAGCCCGTAAAAAATATCAATTTAGTAAACGTTAAAGGTTTAGCTGCTCAAACATGTTGTTTAGTATCTAAACCGGCAGGACCCGAAAGGCTGCCTGTTGGTTGTTAAATTAAGAATGTAAACAAATTATTTAAATCATGCCAAGAACAAATTTCAACGAATTACTCGAAGCAGGTGTACACTTTGGTCACCTGAAACGGAAATGGAATCCCAACATGGCTCCTTATATTTTTATGGAGCGTAACGGAATCCACTTTATTGACCTCCACAAAACAATCGTCAAACTTGACGAAGCAGCCAACGCTGCCAAACAAATCGCAAAATCAGGGCGTAAAATCCTGTTTGTGGCTACAAAAAAACAAGCCAAAGACCTGGTAGCCGAACACGTGAAACAGATCAATATGCCTTACATCACAGAGCGCTGGTCTGGTGGCACCTTGACAAATTTTCCGACCATACGCAAAGCTGTCAAGAAAATGCAGTCTATTGATAAACAGCTCAACGATGGCACTTTTGAACAGTTATCAAAACGTGAGCGGCTGCAAATTGAACGTCAGCGTGCTAAACTGGAAAAAACTCTCGGTAGTATTTCTGACCTCACCCGGCTGCCTGCTGCATTGTTTGCCGTTGATGTTTCTAAAGAGTACATCGCTGTACACGAAGCCAACAAACTCAATATCCCTGTCTTTGGTATTGTGGATACCAATTCAGACCCCGTTCCCATTGATTTTCCCATTCCAGCCAATGACGATGCTTCAAAATCCATTGACCTGGTAATGAGTGTCATTTGTAAAGCCATTGAGGAAGGCATTGAAGAACGCAAAGCCGAAAAAGAAAAAGCAGCCGCCGAAAAGCCGGATAAAGCAAAAAAAGAACAAAAACAAGAACGGCCAAGAACAACTAAAAAATCCGCTGCTAAAGTTGAAAAACCCGGTGAAAAGGAAGATGTTCAATCAAAGGAAAAAGAAGTCGATAAAACTGAATCCTCCGGAGAAAGCAGTACAAAAGAAAAATCCGAAAAAACAGAAGATAATAAGTAATTGATTGTTAAACTTTTTTAAATACATCCCTTACAATGACTAAAATTTCTGCATCAGATGTAGCAAAATTGCGCAAAAAAACCGGTGCCGGTATGATGGATTGCAAAAAAGCCCTCACCGAAGCCGATGGCAATTTTGATAAAGCCCAGGAAATCATCCGCGAAAAAGGCCAAAGCATTGCCGACAAGCGCGCTGACAGAGAAGCTTCCGAAGGTGCTGTCATAGCCAAAACTACCGATGATCATAAAACAGGTGTCATCGTCTGTTTGAATTCAGAAACAGATTTTGTGGCCAAAAACGATGATTTTGTCAGTTTTGCCCATAAAATTGCTGACCTGGCTCTGGATAAAAAACCGGAAAACATTGATGAACTAAAGACCCTTGAGTTGGATGGCAAACCCCTGACCGATCAAATTAAAAACATGAGTGGTATCACAGGCGAAAAAATTGAACTCAGTTATTACGACATCATCCAGGATGAATATGTTGTTCCATACATTCACATGAACAATAAAATCGGGACACTGGTGAGCACAAATGTTGAAGCCGATCCGGATGTGGTGAAAAATGTTGCCATGCAGGTAGCTGCTATGAGTCCTGTTGCGATTGACAAAGACGAAGTTCCACAGGATGTCATTGACAGAGAAATGGAAATCGGACGGCAACAAGCCAAAAACGAAGGAAAACCGGAACAAATCATTGACAAAATTGCTACCGGAAAAGTCGGGAAATTCATCAAAGAAAACACCCTGCTCAACCAGCCATTTACTCAAAATCACAAAATCACCGTGAAAGAATACCTCCAACAGGAGAATAAATCACTTACCGTTACCAAATTTAAACGGTGGTCGTTGTCATGATAGCAACACATTTCTAAATCATCATAAAAAGAGGGCTTTTCTTATCGCCCTCTTTTTTTTATCTTTATGCCCAAATGCATACGCTATGAAATACAAACGGGTACTGCTTAAGCTTTCAGGGGAATCCCTCATGGGAGCCCAAATAAGTGGAATTTCTCCTCAACAGCTTGACCAATATGTCAGCGACATATCTCAGTTACACGATAAAAACATTCAAATTGCCATTGTCATTGGCGGTGGTAATATTTTCAGAGGTCTTTCCGGCGTAAGTGAAGGATTTGACAGGGTAACAGGTGATCAAATGGGCATGCTGGCAACCACAATTAACAGTTTGGCTTTTCGATCTGCACTGGAAAGAGCCGGACTCAAAGCCAGTTTGTTTACAGCGGTACACATGCCTGCAATTGGCCCGGTTTTTAATGCAAATGCGGTCATTGACAAACTCGATAAACAGCATGTTGTTGTACTGGCCGGTGGTACAGGGAATCCTTATTTCAGCACAGATACAGCATCGGCATTGAGAGCACTGGAAGTAAAAGCCGATGTATTTTTAAAAGGAACCAGGGTGGATGGTGTGTATTCTGATGATCCGGAAAAAAATCCGGATGCTGTCAAATATGAATCGCTGAGTTTTGAAGAAGCCTGGAATAAAAAACTCAATGTAATGGATTTAACCGCCTTTACATTATGCCAGGAAAACAATCTGCCCGTTATTGTGTTTAATATGAATAAAAAAAATGCATTGGTTAACGTAATTTCTGACCCTGAAATTGGTACGTTGATTCATAATTAAGTATTTTTAACAAAAATTGATTACACTATGGATGAAGAAGCTAAATTTGCACTCGACACAGCTAAAGAAGGGATGGATAATGCCCTTGAGTACCTTGAAAATGAATTTGCACACATGCGTGCAGGTAAAGCCGATACCAGAATATTGAATGATATCAAGGTGGATTATTATGGCACCATGACTCCCCTTTACCAGGCATCCAACCTCAGCACACCGGATGCCAAAACCATCATTATTCAACCATGGGATAAAAGCATGATCCCCGAAATTGAAAAAGCAATCATGGCAGCCAACCTTGGCTTTACTCCTGTAAACAACGGTGAATTGATCCGCATCAACATCCCGCCCCTCACTGAAGAAACAAGGCGTGACCTGGTGAAAAAAGTAAAAAAAGAAGCCGAAAACGCTAAAATCAGCATCAGAAATCACCGCCGGGATACCAATGATGAACTGAAAAAACTCGAAAAACAAGGGCTCTCTGAAGATGCCCGTAAAGATTACGAGCAGAAAGTGCAAAAATTACACGATGAGTACATCAAAAAAATTGATGAAAAAGCACAGGCCAAAGAACAGGAAATTATGACCATCTGATGTGAATTGCATCATTGGCGTGATCGATATCAAATTACATTTTAAATCTTATTATCCTGTGATTACACCATTTTCGGGAACATTATGTGATGAGAGATGTGATTGTTTAAAGTAACATGCAATTTTTAAAACCTTTTGCTCATTTATATTGTTTTAACTGTATATCTATAAGTGAAAATCATGTTTAATCCCTTTAATCAGTTTGATTATGCTACCACTACACTTTCAAAACAGTAAATTATCATATGCAAATGGTGTGCTGGCCATTCTATTTGGCCTGATAGCAATTTTATTTCCTGATATTGCCATCATAACCCTGGCTGTATTTTTTGCCATAGGGATTATGCTTGGTGGTATTTTTATGACTGCAGGAGCCATCAGGTTGAGGGATGTCATTCCCAATTGGCAACTGGTATTGCTTGAAGGCATACTCGGAATCGCAATCGGCATTGTAATGCTTGCCCTGCCTAAAGATGTGGCTGCTTTTTTCCTTGTAATAGCAGGCATCTGGGCAATAATTACCGGTTTGCTGTTCCTGTTTTACTGGATTAGAAAAACACATTCCCAAATGTTTAAATTTATTTCTGTTGTCATAGGCGTATTGTCTGTTGCAATCGGTATAATTTTCATTGTAAATCCATTTGAGAGCACCCGCCTGATTGTTGTCCTGATAGGCATTTATGCCTTAATTTTTGGGATATACTCAATCATCAATACCCGGCAGCAGGTAAAAGAATTGAAATAATTTCGATATTTTTATTACCTTTCGTCAGAACTAAAAGAGAAATAAAACCTGAAGGCAAAAAGCGAAAAAGCCCAAATTATCATTGGATATGAAATTGTTAAAGGCACTATACCCCCCTGAAAAATGGCGTTTGCCGGTGATTATTTCCCTGGGTATTATTGTTGGTATAGCTGCATTTTTATTCCATGTGTCAAGGGCTACTTCTTATTTGTCTGATGATTCGGAAACCTGCATAAACTGCCATGTGATGGTGCCACAGTATTACAGTTGGGCACACAGCTCACACCGGGAAGAAGCTACCTGTAACGATTGCCACGTACCGCATGATAATTTTTTCAATCATTATTATTTCAAAGGCAAAGATGGATTGCGGCATGCTACTATATTCACATTACGAACCGAACCCCACAGTATTTTCATCAAAGAAGAGGGTGAAAATGCCGTTCAGAATAATTGCATTCGTTGTCACACTGAAGTGATTGAAAGTGGAATGCTTGCCGGAACAAATCCGGAGATTGTAAAACAACGAAAAGACCGTACATGCTGGGACTGTCATCAGGATATCCCACACGGGAAAGTAAGAAGTTTATCGGCAACACCGAATGCCATTGTTCCGTTGCCGGAAAGTCCGGTGCCGGCATGGTTGCATAAAGCCAAAAAGAATGATAACTAAAAGCATACATATATGAAACCAATTCGTCAACTTGTAAAAGAAAAACCCTGGCTGGGATGGGCTATATTTTTCGCAACAATTGTTATCGTTTTTCTGTTGGGACTGCTGGCTTCATCTGTCATTGAACGGCGCGAGGAGGCCGTTTTTGCCTACACACCACAGGTGGAACATTCACAACTGGAACCAAGAAACGAAATATGGGGTAAAAATTTCCCCCGGCAATACGAGCGATATCTTGCGACCAGTGATACAAGTTTTAAATCCAAATACAACGGCAATGCATGGATAGATATGCTGGAAGAAAACCCGCGAATGGTTGTATTGTGGGCAGGATATGGTTTTGCTAAGGAATACAACCAGGGCAGAGGCCACTATTATGCCATTGATGACATCAGGAATATTTTGCGAACAGGAGCACCCGTTGAGGGGAAAGAAAGCCCCATGCCAAATACCTGCTGGACTTGCAAATCCCCCGATGTGCCACGTGTGATGGAAGAGGTTGGTGTGGCAGAATTTTACAAAGGAACCTGGGAGCAACGTGGTCATCAAATTGTTAATCCCATCGGATGTGCCGATTGCCACGATGCAGAAGATATGAGCCTGCGGATTTCAAGACCTGCACTTAAAGAGGCATTTGAGCGCCGTGGTTTGGATATCAAGGAGGCGACACATCAGGAAATGAGAAGCCTTGTGTGTGCACAATGTCATGTTGAGTATTATTTTAAAGGCGATGGCAATTACCTGACGTTTCCCTGGGACGATGGCATGACAGCAGAAGATATGGAAGCTTATTATGATACCATTCAATTTTCCGATTGGACACACGGCATTTCTAAAGCCCCCATGCTCAAAGCCCAGCATCCCGATTATGAACTTTTTATGACTGGCATACACGCCGAACGGGGACTGGCTTGTGCTGATTGCCACAAACCTTTTATGAATGAAGGCGGACAAAAATTCTCCGACCATAAAGTGCAGAGCCCGCTGAACTATATCAACCGCACTTGCCAGGTTTGTCACCGCGAAGATGAAAAAGACCTGTTTGAAAATGTATATGAGCGGCAGGATAAAATAAAAGAAAGCAGAGACCGGCTGGAGACAATTCTTGTTCAGGCGCATGTAGATGCACGAAAAGCCTGGGAGCTTGGCGCTACCGAAGAAGAAATGAAAGACATCCTTTGGGACATACGAAATGCTCAGTGGCGCTGGGATTTTGTAGCAGCATCTCATGGAGCGGCTTTCCATTCTCCGATTGAAAGCAGCCGGATTCTGGCTAGTGGTATCAACCTGGCCATGGAAGCACGATTGAATTTGTCACGTCTTTTCGCAAGATATAATTTCGATGGTAACGTCCCTTATCCGGATATCGAAACCAAGGCCAAAGCCCAGGAATTTGTGGGGCTGGATATGGAAAGACTAAACAGTGAAAAAGAAAAATTTCTCGAAACCGTGGTACCGGAATGGGTAAAAAAAGCAAAAGCACGTGAAGAAAATTATGAATACACCGTGCTCTAAGCATTAAACTCTTATATAACTCTTTCTAAAAACACTGTTATTTTACTGGGGAAACCTGGCTTATTCGGGGAGAACATTGCATTAAATCCAAAATCAAAAAAACAAAATCCAAAATAAATCCAAACCTGTACCGACGGATGACGGTAGCTCCAAAACCAAAATAGTTGATACCACAAAAGTAACTTTTTTTTCATCTGTTGACTTTATTGTATTCAGATATTCTGACTTAGCGGTAAATTAAAGTGTCGCAATATTTACGTACATTTTTTTAGTTGGCAAAAGGCAATTGTCCCCGAAGGATTTCCCTACGGGGTAAACAGTTGGCAAGGTGTACATCTCATAATGAGGGGATTTAATTGCCAACTGCATTTTTGCCAACTGCCAACTAATTTTACGACTACATTATTTACTCACATATCATTTTAACTTACTGATTAATAATACTGGGTCAGGAGTTCTGATATTACTATTTATTTTACTCCATGTCGGTTATGTTGCTGTGTTTTGGCTTTTTTAGAAATAAGCAATCCCATGTCAACAAAATTTTTGCAGATTTTTGAAATTGGGGTTTGCAGATTGGGATTTATTTGGGATTTGGGAT
>CAZGPW010000197.1:0-8418 GCA_964527535.1 uncultured Bacteroidales bacterium | reverse complement strand
TATCAAACAATTGTATCAAGGCACGCCCTTCCTGTGGGTGGTTGATTTTTACTCTGAACCGTTCGCCCACCGGGTTGGGGAAAACATCCAAAGCGGCCTGACTTATGCTTGATGCCTTTTTGGAGGCGGTATCCTGTGATATTAATTTTGAAGAAATATTATTACAAGATTCAATTTCCACACCACCTTGTGCAACAAAACTGGCGTTGCCGGTTTCAAATCCATCTTCAAGCACCACGCCATTACAAGCTGTTAGCTTTACATCATTGTTGTTGATGACCTCATTGGCATAGCCGTTCAATAGGATATCACCGGAGTAAAATTCCATCCAATTGTCGTTTACACAAGCATATCCATAGCTATCCATATAAGTATCATTATTGGATAATTCCGAAGAAGCATTGTTAAAATCATCCGTGTGCATAAAAGCATCGCAATTGATGGTAATTACCTCTATGCTTGCGTAATCAGAGCAGGAATAACTTCCTTGAGTGTTAATATTATTCCCTTCAAGAGAAACGCTGACTGTATTCATGCCCGGGTTTAAGTCATCTTGTGAATGTATTTCTATTTCGTATGCCTGATGACAAACCTCAGCTCCATTACCTAATGTAAAGTATTGTAAAATTCCATAGTCAAATGAATTATCATTGATAAACCATTCATATTTTTGTTGCCATCCACCACATTTATTACACTCTTCAATAAAATTAAAAAAATACCTATACCTTAAGGGAATATTACAAGCATCACCATCTTCCTGCCAGGGCACAAACAACCGGTCTCCATAGAATAAATCACCGCCATAGTTAATGCTTAAATTATCTATACACGCTTCCGGCTCAAACACTTGCACATATTTGGTTTCAGATTTTATACAAGCAGGGAAACTATTATCCGTAACCACAAGGGTAACCGGATATACGCCTTCGGCGGTATAGGTTTTGTTATCCGGGTTGCCGTTATCACCCCATGCTTCGTTGTACGTTTCAACCGCAATGCCTCCTTCCGGTTCATTGTTACTGTAATCATCACCAAAGAAAGACCAGTGCCAACTGTAGGGGTGTGTGCCACCGGTTGATTGGTTTAAAAATTCAACCGTAACATCATTGGTTTCGGGGTCAAGCGGTGCGGGGTTGGGGGTGATTGAAAAGTCAGCAGTAAAACCTTCGCAGGTGGGATTGCTAAGGTTTATTTGCGGGCATGAGCAACCATCTGAAGAAACAAGAATATCATTTTCATCATAAATCATTACAGCAGCCTGTGGATTATATGTTCCATAATTGGCATAGGTGTGGGTAAACTCTACAGAAGAGAGGGATGTGGTTTCTGTATCTGAATATTGATCACCGTAATCAATATGATATTCAAATTCATCGGTAGCATAATAATAACCTACATAATAAATTTCAAAATCCCATTTTGTGAGATCAAAAGGGTCTTGCCATGCATAGCAATTTACATCACTGCTGTATTGGTCAATAACAGTAATGTAATCTGTCTTTACTTTTGTGTCCGATTCGGTAGCATCTGAAACCGTGAGGCTAACATCATAAGAACCAGAATTATAATAGGTAACGGGGGCAGGGTCTTTAACATTTGACGTTGGAGGTGTTCCACCATCAAAGTTCCATTGATATGATTGTATGTCGCCTGTTGACAAATCGGTAAAATGTACCTCGTCACCTACATTTATCATTGTATTGTCTGCCTGAAAATTTGCTATTAATGTTCCTTCTTCAACCACATTGATGTAATCTTCTTTTGTTTCGGTTTCCGTATCGTCATTTTCATTCACTACTGTCAGGCTAACATCATAAGAACCGGTATGGTTATATACAACCTCAGGATTTGCTTGATCTGACTCGTCAGAATGACCACCATCAAACGACCAGTTATACGAATCAATATTCCCAACACTTAAATTCTGGAATTGAACGTAACCTCCTTCATTGATATCTTGTGTATTGGATGAAAAATCACAGATGAGCTCTTCGTCCATGATGAAATTAATTATGCCGAATGGTGAAAAATTATCTGCGGGGGCACTTAAGTTCATTTTTGAAATCATAACCTGGTTTCCTTCATGTACCTGAAGATTAAAACTTGCCTCATGATTTTCATCCGATAAAAAAACATCATTAAAGCTATTGGGAACAGGGTTGTCATTTTCATCCCACAATGAAACTGCAACATAATAATTGCCGTAATTCCCCTGCTCAAGCTCTATAGAGCATTCAACCTCCATGTTACCATTGGCAGTGATTTCTTTCTTATATAGTGATAAATCTGAGTAATGTACCTGTAAATCATAAATATCGTAATTATTATAAGGGTTTTGAACATTAGAACCGGTTAAAAAAACATCAGATTGATAATCTAATATATTGCTTAGAAATTCTTTTTTCAGAAAAATAGTGGAAAAATCACCCAAGAATGCATCACTGTTTTCATAAGAACTATATATTGCATAATCTAGTAATCCCTGCACACCTGTTTCATACGCATCTTTATCGTTAATATTTCCGGGATTCAAATAGCTGTCTATGTGGTTAATAATACTACTAATAACAGTGGGCCAATCATCACCACATTTGCTGTACATGTAATAAAAAAACAAGCCCATGGCGTATTCATCGGATTGTGAAAAATTATCATCAACATCGAATAAACTTTCATCTAAACCTGTGGGCAGATTGGATAAAAAATGATTTGCATAATGTGTAAATATGGAATTTGTAGTTAATTCCAAATCATTGTATGCAATGGCCTGAGCCATGACAGATAGGCCTTCTTCCAACCATTTTAGTCTTCCGCTATAACTGCTGTTCCATAGGTTAGTACTAAGAGAGCTTGAAACCCAGTGAAAGGTTTCATGGGCGGTTAAAATGTTAAGAACCTGATAAATATCCTGGTATGAATAATTGTTTATGATTTCATTGTATTTGCTTCTAAAAAAAAACATACTTTCACTTTGACCTGGAGGACTTCCAAAAGCTGCAGAATAATCTCTATCATCATGATAATAAGTAATTCTTTCTTCACCTGATGGAAACTTAACATACAATGGTACCGTTCCATCACTATCAACAAGGTCACCTATTTGGATTACCTGATAATCAAACCAGGTTTGGATAACAGCGTTAAATGCATTTTTCATGTGAGATACGTAATCACTCATATCCACCGTATTATCAAAACTTTGCTCAAGGTAATGTATTTCCAGGGTAAAACCAAAAACATCTTGTGAATCATCAATGTCTTCGGGGATGAGGACGACGTTCCCAATTAACTGCCAACCTCCATTTTGATCCAGGTATTTTATCAGGTACATGCCGGAGGGTAAAACGCCTGTCAGGTCAAACTCCGCTGCATTGTTAACATTAATTTGATTGGTTTCATATGACAATTGTATGTCTGTGTTTTCTGTACCTGTTGATTCATAAAACCTAAATTTTGTCTGATTTCCCAAATCCGATACATCAGTGTATTTTATTTGTGTATTTCCTGAATTATTCGTGTAATAAAAAACATTTTTTCCATCCTGATTTACAGGATCAATTTGACTGCCATTATGGTACAATTCAATATCATTGCTGCTTTTGTCTTTTGTGCTATATATATTTTTGCAGCGTAAAGCTACTGTTATATATCTATTGTTTTTTGCTCCCGGGGGATAATATGCTGTAAAATAATGTATGGTTCGTTTATCGTTCCAATATGAGGTTCTATAATTAAAAATACTGCTATTAATTTCAATTTCTCCACGGTATTCTGCTTTATATTCATTTTTCCAAATAGCAGAATCATTCATTCCTTCGCTATAGTATTTTTTCCCTGGCACATTTTGTTCAATCGTATCCATACTCAACACATGCACATTGTCATCAAACATCCACATCCGCCATTGCGCCAGGGCTTTAATTTTGGCAATTTGTGGCATATCGCCTTTGCCCATTTCACGTATCAGGTAATTGAAATCTTCATACCGAAAAAGCTTGCCGTTGTATTTGGCTATCACGCGCTCCTTATTCAAATCCGCGATTTCATAAAAAAACCGGCACCCGGGCAACAGGCTGTTTAATGTTTGGTTATCCTTTATTTCGTACCTGAGGATTTTGTTGTTTTCAAAGTAATGCACTTGTCCTATTGCTCCACTATAACTCTCAGGCCCTGACAGATGTAATAAATTTGTTGTGTCAAAATCGTAATAATACATACCATTTACTTCATGTATGCTAAGGTAATTCCATTTAAGTTCTTTTTTACTCTGGTAATTGCCAATTTTTGAGGTATCCACAATAAGTTCTTTTTGTGTATATTGAGCACTTAGCGTGTTAACCAACAACAAACAAGATCCGGTTATCATCAGTAATATGTATGTGTATTTTTTCATTGCTTCAGTTGTTTTTCAAGGTTTTTGATACGTTTTTCCTGCTCAATGATATACAAACTCAGTTCCTCCACCTTTTCAAGCAGTTTTTTGTTCATCTCACCCAAATCAAGCCCATTTTCCATAACTTCGGCTTCGGTGGGTATGCCGGGAAGGTGCTTGTTGGTTTTTACAAAACGTTCCAGGCTGTCAAGCGGCATCAACTGATGATCATCTTCAAATATGTAGTCGCACCATCCGCCGAGGTTATTTGCGTAAACCTTGCAACCTCTTATTTTTCCAGCTACATCTAATTTATAATTCTGATTTGGGTAGGCGGTTCCAATACCCACATTTCCCCTGCTGCTTACCGCTAAAATATCTTTATCATCATCATCATCGTCACTATGGTTTTGAACCAATAAGGGATAGCCATAATCCTGGTTTGATCCGGCCTGAATCAACAATCCGGCTCCGCTGCCTCCAATGTTTTCAATATAAGCTGTATATTTTGAATAATTGTGTGGGTTGTTATGGGGATTACCGGTATATAAATGAGAACCTCTTTTAACATGCATTCTATCTTTCACCGTCATCACGGTTCCATAGTTTTCTGTGCCAATTTCCACGCCTTTATTTCCCTGGATGTGGAGGCCATCAAGGCCGTTATCGTTGGTGTAGTTGATGCGGTGGTTTTGGTCTCCGCTGCCTCTGAAACGGATTTGGTTGTTGTTCATGGCGAGGTTGCCGCCGGTGATGCTTAGGTTGTCGGTTTGTTCCAATTTTACCAGTAAACTGCCGTTGTTTTGGAATGACAGGCTGCCATCCTCCCTGTTGGTGATGCTGGCATTGTTGTTGTGCATTTGTATGAGCAGCCCGTCATTTTCAGCCTTGCCGGTTATGTGGTTGGTCACCTGGATGGCTGACGTGGATTTTATTTGGCCGATTGGTATCAGGCCATCTTTGGCATTCCCTATATCACCGCTTTTCATTGAAATATCTGAGACGCCCTCACCTGAGGACAAGTCAATTTCATAATCCCCAGAATGCACATGCAGCAAGTGATTTAGATTATGGGTGGACAGTTCATCTGTATATGCCAATGAATAAGCCATTGATTTTTTTATGTTTAGCATTGTAAATGTACATAAAAAATATTGAAAAACCAATTCTTTTTGATGGCTTGAGATAATTTTTAGCAGGTAATCCGGCCATGTTGTATTGCTTTACATTTTTACGATTTTTATTACCTCACGGGATGTTCTGGTTTCCATGATACAAAAATACAGCCCGGGCTTTAAATCAGCGCCATCCAGTTTTATATCATATTTACCCGCCTTTTTGAAGTCATTAAAAACCTCATGCACTTTTTGGCCGTAACTGTTGGTGAGGGAAATGTTTACTTTTGATGGTTGCTGTAAGGAAAATGTGATGGTTGTGGCGGTGATGAATGGGTTGGGATAAGTAATTATTGAAATGTTTTCATATTTTATGGTATTTTTTTTGTCATTGACCCTATTTCTTTCAAATATTGTTGATTTGGATGGATTACAATTTTGATTGAAAGCGTGGAATTCGCCTCCATTGGTTCTAAAACCATGCTTTAATCTTACTTCATTTCCTGCAATAAAATTAACATTTCCATGTTGATTAACTACAACATCACCATTTTCAGTTGCAGTTGTAACATTTTTCCCAGCAACTATTTTATCATTTGCAAAATAAGCATAAGGATGATTGGGAATATTAAATTCACGATTTTGAAAATAAATAGTTGTGGGACATTTTTCATAAAGCTCAACATCATCAATAAAGAAGCCACCTTCACTACAATATAAGATCATATTTTTAAGATCAGTTTTACCCGATGGAACAGTAATTTCATAATAAAATTGTTCCCATTCACACTGTGTGTTGTCATTATTAAAATCTTTCCAAATAATCGCTGCATCTTCCCATTTTTGGTTGTTTGAGCTAGTTGAATTCCAATGCAAACCCCATTTTGTAAAATGCACTTTGAGATTATTTTTTCCGGTATATATGAGGTGATCATCATCTGCAATGTTATCGCAGTAATACCTCTTTTGAATAGGTTTTATTTTTAATTTTAAAATATACGTTTTGTTTTCAGTTAATTTTTGCTTTAATCCTACCCTTATTCCTTCTCTTTTCAGGTTTATGCCTTCGCAATCTTTCATTTTTTGATAGTGACGATGTAAAAATATAAATTTATTGCTTGGAGCATTATCATGGTTATCTACATTACATGTATTATTATTCGGTAATGAAAAGGTATAATCATTACAAGATGTTGAAAACCAATCCGGAGTATTGCCAACAGCATTATGACACATATTAAAAATGCTAATTTGCTGACAAGCAACACACCAATGTTTTACATGATTAGTAATCGGTTCAGGTCCGGTAGTCCAACAATCTGTATAATTACATAAAGGGTCATAAGGATCACCCGTATATGTATTTATTTCGCCATCTTCAAATGAATAATTTGGCACTAAATTTATGTTTTCCTGAGCGCATGAGATTTTAAAAACAAATATCAATAAAAATATAAACAATATATTTTTCATTTTTTAAAGATTTAGCAAGTTTTAAAACATTAATCCAGCACTAATGCCCATTATATATGTGTTCTCAGAAAAGAAAAGATCATCTTCAAATCTTGCGGTGAATAATAACAATAATTCATATTTTAATTTTCTATTCAATTTCGCTTCATAACCAATAGAATACTGCAATGGGAAAACTTGTGTAATTATTTTGGTTGCATCTTTTAGCCCTCGTTTTGTATATTCACAATAGGTATCATCAGTTAAATTTATTATCTTTTCATGTCGATAGTATTGTCCTGCAATTGCAATCCCGCCACCAATTTTTGTTTTTAATGTAATGTTTTTGATTTCTTTTTTATAGCCCATATATGCCGATAAATTAAATTCAACTGATTTCATATGATAATTACTCTTATAAAGATTTGTATCAGTGGAAAGATTTGAATAATAAAGTTGATTCTGCTTCCAGTTATAAAAAGTTGCTCCCAATCCTGATTGTAAATAAAAATTATTGTGGATATTTAATCTTGCATTAAGATTAAAACCATATTGATATTTATTGATTGGATAAAGTGTATAATTATTAGATTCCAGCGTGTACCATTCCGGATAATTAGATAAGTTGTATGTATTATAAACGTTTATTCCAAAATTAAACAACTTGGTGCTGTCATGTTCATTCTGGGATTTACCAGATATGTGGATAATTATTAAAAGGGCTATTAATAAATATTTTTTCATGGTATCATTTTTTATTTGTTTTCCAATTGGTCAATGCGGTCTTCAAGTTTGATAATGTAGAGAGTTAACTCTTCAATCTTTTGCATCATCTTCTGGTTCATTTCTTTTAATTTTAGACCATTTTGTTCAATTAATTCTCCTTTCTGTATGTCAGGAAGATGTTTGTTGGTCTCAATAAATCTTTTAAGGCTGTCAATTGACATTAGCTCATATTCTTCATCAAAAACGAAATCACACCAATCAGGGGCGGTTGCAATAAGCTCATCTGCAAAAACATTTTGGCATACTTTCAAATCGTTTGAAATTCTGCTATTACCATCTATATCCAAGGTGTAATCAGGGGTATTTATTCCAATCCCCACTTTACCATTTCCATTCACAACCATAATTTCGCCTTGTTGGTCGTTTCGTAATTCCATAAGCCGGTGTTCGTAGGAACCTCCCGGATCAACCACAAACCTTGCATAGTCCTGCCCAAACGATTGTCCACCTGAAACACGGAGTGTGCCATGATGGACTTCAAGGGAGGTTTCCGGGTCCTCTGTTCCTATCCCCACATTCTCATCCTTTACCGTCATCACCGTCCTTGCCGTTCCATATTGATTAGTAGTGGCTATCTTTACCCCTTTATTGCCCTGTATGTGCAGTCCGTCTAAACCGTTCTCGTTGGTATAGTTTATGCGGTGATTTTGGTCTCCGCTGCCCCTGAACCGGATTTGGTTGTTGTTCATG
>CAZGPW010000196.1:0-1628 GCA_964527535.1 uncultured Bacteroidales bacterium | reverse complement strand
TCTCTGTACTCAGGTCAATTACTGATACCTGTATTAAAAATGGACAAAAAATATTACCTTCTTTAAATATTATTGCTAATTTGCAGGCTGATTAGTTACCATTATTTTTAGCCTTGAAAAAGCAACATGCAAATGGCTGGCAAAACTTTGTTTTTTTTTACAGATTCGTTTCCTTTTGGAAAAAGAGAGCCTTTTATTGCCCATGAACTTCCCTTTCTGGAAGCTGCTTTTGAACGGGTGGTGATTGTTTCCAACAATATGCATGATGAACAAAAAAGACCGACTGGCGCAAAAATATCCACAGTGCGCTGGCCTTATGACATTACAAAAATTCAAAAATTCCTGAGTTTAACAGCTTTGTTTTCTCCTCTCTTCTGGCAGGAACTGAAAATTATCAGGCAAACATACCACCTGAAATTATCCCCCATTATATTAAAAACCATGTTAGTGTCTGTACGCAAAAGCTGGATAATGAAGCGAAAAATCAAAAATATGATTTCTCAAGAACCCAGTCCTATCCTTTATTCCTACTGGAACAACGACATGGCTATGGCATTGGCAGGGGTAAAACAGGAATGCCCGGATGTTCCTTGTTTTTCCAGGATGCATAGATGGGATGTGTATTTTGAAGTCAATGAGAGTAAATATTTGCCATACCGTAAATTTATTTTTGATCATTTAGACCGTGTTTTTTCCATTTCAAACCATGGGAAAGCATATTATAAAAATTTATTTCCGGACCTCAACCACAAAATTTCAGTGGCTCAACTTGGGGTGAAAAATAGTGAGCAAAACCCTAACAACACCACCGGTAAATTACAATTACTTAGTGTGAGCAATATGATACCGGTTAAAAACCTGGATGCGTTGATTGAAGCTTTAGCCCTTCTGAAAATAAATTTCCATTGGGTACACATTGGAGACGGCCCGTTGTTTAAGGAACTTGAAAAAAAAGCCGGGAAGTTGATCCCGGGACAATTTACATTCAAAGGCCGTATGCCAAATTATAAAGTAATTGATTACATGGAAACCAACGCCGTTGATTTAATTGTTAATGTCAGCTTTTCCGAAGGCATCCCGGTGTCCATTATGGAAGCGTTTGCGTGTGGAATACCCGCTATAGCTACGGATGTGGGCGGAAACGCTGAAATTGTGTCATCAAAATCAGGGTTTTTGTTGAATGAAAATGCATCCCCGAAAGAAATCGCTGATGCCATTCACAATTATGATTGTTTGTCTCCTGAACAAAAAATGCGTTACCGGGAAGAAGCTTACAAAACCTGGAAAAGAAATTACAACGCAGAAAAAAATTTCGGGGACATGATTGAAACCTATTTCACTGGTTCTGCTGCAAATGGTCAGGGCTAAAGCCCTTCTGGTATCGATTCATTGAACCCCCGCCCTGATGGACGGGGTTCAATCTCTCATTATGGCCGCAGAACAGGTGATTGAGCGGAGTCGAAATCACCGGAATTAGAGGTTTAATATCTTTTTTTTGCCGTACAACCTGAAAAACGGGATTAATTTGGGTCTGCTGAAAAAGTCTGAGGTGCACCATATTCAAGGCGACAAGAAGAAGATGTATTCTCATACTTCGATTCGCAGTCAACGATGAATATGGTGTGCAT
>CAZGPW010000195.1:0-4347 GCA_964527535.1 uncultured Bacteroidales bacterium | reverse complement strand
AACCACATTGGAGGGAATAGTTGATTTAGATAATTTCCTTTTAGATTTTGTTGAGTTTGTTGAAAATAATTATAGAATTTTTGTTCATCCTCTGATTATTGATGAATTTATTAAATATAACCTTAGATGAAAAAAGTATATGTAGTAACAAGCGGAGAGTATTCCGAATACGGAATTGAGGCCATTTTTGATGATGAAGATTTGGCTAAAAAATTTATGGCGATGTTTGAAAAAAAGGAATATGATAACATGAAAATTGAGGAACACATACTCAATCCATTTAAACGTGAAATCGCTGCCGGATTTAAGGCCTATGAAGTTATAATGAAAAAATCTGGTGATGTTGTTGATATTAAGTTGGTAAGTGATCTAAGTGAAACATACACTCCTTTTTTAGATTTTCATTATAATTTATGCTGCACCTGTTTTGCTAAAGACGAACAGCATGCAATCAAAATTGCGAATGAGAAGTGTGGACAATTAATTGCAATGAATCAATGGAAATAACAAAGGAGGGGATATGAAAAAATCATCTAAAATTCCCGAGTTAATCATTATTGACGACCCAATAAGCCCGGATAATGCCGACCATAATGTACGCGAGGATAAAATAAATGAATTAATGCAAATCATTTCCGAAACCATGCAAAAAAGACGCAAAACAGAAATAAAAAGTTAGTTAAATCCCTCTAAATCACTTGTTTTTATTGAAAATTTTGATTAAATTTGTATAAACTTCAAACACATGAGCGTATCCGTAGCGATAATTTGCCGAAATAGCAGCGATGTTATTGAACGCTGCCTGGAATCCGTCAAAGACGCTGATGAGATTGTGGTGGTTGACACCGGATCAGACGATAACACGATGGAAATTGTCCGCAAGTACACTGACAAGGTTTATGAATATTGGGGGTGTAACGAAGGCGGTAAAAAGGATGGTTTGTTTGCCAATTTCGCAGATGCCCGGAACAAAGCCCTTGAGTATTGCACCCAAACACACATCCTAACCATTGATAGCGACGAGGTGCTTAACTATGGCATGGACGAAATGAAGCGGTTCACCGGAGTATCAATGTCTGTTAAATGTATTTCTGCCGACACCGGAGAATCGCATTATCAGCCACGATTATATCTGCGTTCACCAAGTATATTTTGGCAGGGGGCGGCACACAACTATTTAAATTGCCCGGACGGGGAACCCTCAAACATTACAATCACCTTTCACGGGAACAAGCAGACACAAAGAGACCCGGACAGGACAATGAGGATACTTGAACGGTGGATAAAAGACAACCCCGACAACTGTTTAAGGGAAATGTACTATTTATCAAAGGAATACTACAAACGCAGGTGGTATAACCGGGCAATAGCGGTAATTAACACCTATCTTTTACAAAGCAAGAACCCAGGAGAAAAGGCAGATGCCCTGATTATCCTTGCCCTTTGCCACATCCACCTGAAAAACAAACCGGAGGCGATTAATGCCTGTTTGGGTGCAATAAACATCAACCCGGATTTTGAGGAGGCGCTGAGGATGGCAGGCGAGCTTGCAACCAGCCCGGCAAGATTGAAATGGAAGCACCTTGCAAGTCAGGCAGCAAATGTTGGTGTACTGTTCATCCGGCAGGAGAGGAGAATAAGAGTAACACTTTTTGCGGACAAAGACTATACGCAATTTATCAACTCTGTGAGAAACGGCAAAATTGACATAGAGATTATCTGCCCGCAGAACTATAATCAGCTTAGTATCGAGGCGATTAAATCGAGGCTTGCCAACAGCGACATAATTCACACCACAGGAAGGATTAAGGCCGAGGCCCCGAATAAAAGGATTATCCGGTCAGAAGATTTTAACCCGGATGCGGAATATTGGACAAAAATTTACCTTAATAACAAAAATGAAATAAAATGAAGTACGAAAATGTGGAAAAAGTAATTGAGGCATATAAAGAGGTGAACAGGATGGAACATATTATCCGTTTATTAAAAAAATCAGTTAGGATAAAATTCATAAACAGTGATAATAGTTCAGATTTTGATATTAACCTTGATCTTGATTATTCACCTAACGAAACAAAAGCAATAGGATTAGCTGTGAGTTTAAAAACTGATTTAATCGCTTATTATGAGCAGGAAATATCAGCACTGAAAAAAGAAATCGAGAAGTTATGACCCTACCAGAAGTAATACAAAAAAGGGCATAAAAAAACCCCGTTGCCGGGGCAAGGGCTCTTACGTCCTTCCACCTTCGCATTTACGAATTGGTTCAAAGATAATACATTTTAGGCAAAAAAACAATAAAAAGGAATGAATAATGAAAAAATTAGCAGTGATAACCTACGATTGCCCCCATAAAAAAACACAGGACATCCTTATAAAACTCTGTGAAAAAGATTACAACATAACCGTTATCGCTATGCCGTTTGTTAAGCGGGATCGGTCTTTTGTGTATAGCCACCGCCCGGATATGAGTAATGCCGTAAGCACAAAAAAGCTATGTGAACTATTCGGATATGAATACCATAAATCAGACAAGCCGGCGGACATTATGGATGAATTAAATATTGATGTTGGAATTATCGGTGGTGCAGGAATAATTGATCCCGGCAATAAGAAAATAATAAACTCCCATCCAGGGTATCTTCCGAATGTGCGTGGGCTGGATGCGCTGAAATGGGCAATATATAACGGTCAGCCAATAGGGGTTACTACACATGTAATTGACAATAAACCGGATGCCGGATATTTAATTGATCGTGAAATTATCAGAGTTGGTTTTTATGATACATTTCATTTGGTTGCTCAGCGGCAATATGAACTTGAAATTGCTATGATCGTAAGGGCAATAGATCGGCCGGTGGGTGAAAAACTTGACACAGGGTATATGGTTCATGGCAGGATGCCTGTTTATTATGAACCAATTATGATGGAAAGGTTTGAAAATATAAGGAAAAAGAGCACCATCCAATGACCGAATCCTACCTGCAAACACAATGCGTTAAGTATTTTCGGTATCGTTACCCGAAGCTGAAAAGGCTTTTATTCGCCGTACCTAACGGACATTATCGGAACAAAGCCACAGGAGTAAGATTGAAAAACGAGGGCGTCGTCCCTGGTGTGGCAGACATCATCCTTCTAATCCCAAACAGAGGCTTTTCGTCCCTTTGCATCGAACTGAAAGTGGGCAGAAACAAACAAACAGAAAACCAACTGGAATGGGCCGAAGCCGCAACAAGCGCCGGGAACCTGTACAAGGTGGTAACAAATTTCGACCAGTTCCGGGAATTAGTAGATTGGTATATGAATTAATGGTAAATATATTTTCCAAATACGCAGTTTTTTAGTAAATTTGTATTGTAAACACGCTGAAATGACAGGTTGGAAAAATGAAATTTTAGAGGGCGACTGCTTGGAGTTAATGAAGGATATTCCCGACAACAGCATAGACAGTATAATAACAGACCCACCATACGGACTTTCATTTATGGGAAAGAAGTGGGATTACGATGTACCACCGATTGAAGTTTGGCAGGAATGTTTAAGGGTTTTAAAACCGGGAGGACATTTGTTGTCATTTGCTGGAACACGAACATATCATCGAATGGTGGTGAGGATTGAAGATGCGGGATTTGAAATAAGAGACATGATAGCCTGGGTTTATGGATCGGGGTTTCCAAAATCGCTCAATATCGGCAAGGCGGCGGATAGGTTGCAAGGGAATGAGAGAAAGGTTATGGGTAAATCTAATAGACATGGCGGGGGAATAGTCGGCAACGGAACAAGTTATGAAATATCACCAGAAGTTCCATATTTAACCAAAGGCACTTCTGAATGGGAAGGTTGGGGAACAGCCCTGAAGCCCGCACTCGAACCCATCACCGTAGCAAGAAAGCCACTATCAGAAAAAACTGTCGCTGAAAATTGCCTGAAATGGGGAACCGGAGGAATAAACATTGACGGGTGCAGGGTAAATATGAGCAATAAAGACACAGAAACATTGGAAGCAAAAAGCAGTAAAAACCCAACAGGCAAAAAAGCGGAAAACGTACCTTTTGTTGAGGGTATAGCAAGCAGACCGCACACATTGGGCCGCTTCCCCGCCAATTTAATTCACGATAATAGCGAAGAAGTTGTGAGCTTGTTTCCTAACAACAAATCAAGCAATGCAATAAGAAAAAACAACGGAAAATTAAACGGCAAAATATTCGGAAAATATAATCCGGTTGACAGCTTCGGATTTAACGATTCCGGTTCCGCCGCCAGATTTTTCTATTGTGCCAAAGCATCAAAATCAGAACGTGGCATAAACAACAATCACCCAACAGTTAAACCAGTAAAACTCATTCA